>DXHX01000168.1 GCA_019113205.1 Candidatus Pseudogracilibacillus intestinigallinarum
ACAAAATGTGGGAATATCCAAAAAGATACATTGCTTCACATAATTCAATTACTTAAACATTTCAATTTCAATGTCCACGGTTCCTTATCGATTGAAAAAGCATTTGTAACGGGTGGCGGTGTATCTACAAAGGAAATCGTCCCGAGTACTATGGGATCAAAATTGATGGAACGATTATTTTTCTGTGGAGAAATATTAGATATTCACGGTTATACAGGTGGATACAATATTACTTCTGCCCTCGTGACGGGGAGACTTGCCGGTACAAACGCTGCATATGAAGGATTAGCTTAAATATTATTTACCATTCCTCTCCTGGTTTGGTAATTTTTAGGTTAAATTGTCAGAATTATTAACAAATTCAATGTAATTATCCACATTTTTGTGGATAATTACGATTATATATCTTTTATTAAGGCTGTTAAGTTCGCTGTTAACACTTTTTCATCGTTCTGATTGTACGTCGTCATTTTACACGTAACAAGCCCACGACCACCTTTTATTGCTTTTTTATCTGTTATTTTCACGATAACACGTAGCAGATCGTCAGGATATACAGGTTTTCGGAAAGTCACTTTATCCATTTGACGCCCAGCAATGATTTCATCACCATATATTCCTACTTCTATCCATAATTTAAATGAAATATTTAATGTATGAATCCCTGAAGCGATAATCCCACCAAATTCTGTTTCATTCGCACGTGCCTCATCTATGTGCATATACTGTGGATCAAATTTACGTGAGAAGGCTTGAATTTCCTCTAACGTCATTCGATATGAAGCTGTTTCATAGCTCTTTCCAATTTCAAACTCAGAAAACTTCATTTTCATTACTCCTTTTTCCTATAAACATACACATATCGTACTACAGATATAGGGAATAATCATCTTCTCCTTTTCATTCCAACTTCTATCTCTTATAATGAATGTAACGTATCGGCACAAAGGAGCGATGGCATGTTTCGTAGACGAATGAAGCATACACAACGATTTCAAGAAGTATTAAATACATTTCTAAAAAATGGTTTTAGCCACTTTTTATTTCGAATTGGTTTAACCGATCGAAAAAAATATTCCGAAACATCAGATATGAACTTACAAGATATTGGTAGTAAGTTACGTGATACACTACAACAACTAGGTCCAACTTTTATAAAGTTAGGGCAAATCGCTAGTTCTAGAAATGACTTAATCCCAAAGGAAATTACAGACGAATTAGAAAAATTACAAGACGATGTGTTTCCAATTCCATATGAAAAAATTGAAGCGACGTTGGAAGAGGAATTACATGCTCCTATCCACGTACTGTTCGCACATTTTAATATAGAACCGATAGCGACAGCCTCCATCGGACAAGTACATATTGCTACCTTACATACAGGAGAAGAAGTTGCTGTAAAAATTCAACGCCCAAGCATTGAAACAACGATGCAAACCGATTTAGAAATTTTACATGATTTCTCGAAGTTTTTAGAAGATCACTTTGCATGGGCTCGTGCCTACCAAATACGTGATATGGTCGATGAATTTGCGTTTTCATTAAAAAATGAATTAGATTACATGAATGAGGGACGTAATGCAGAAAAAATTGCTAAACAACTAGCAGATAATGAAGCTGTACATGTTCCAATCATTTATTGGCAATATACAACGAAGAAAGTACTCACGATGGAAATGATCCATGGAATAAAAGTGAACAACTATGACAAATTAGAAGCACATGATTATGATAAACGAAAAATTGCTAAAACAATTACAGATGCAATGTTTGAACAAATTTTTATTGATGGATTTTTTCATGGAGATCCACATCCAGGAAATATTTATATTTTACCGATGAATCGTGTCGTCTTTTTAGATTTTGGTATGGTCGGTCAACTAACAGAAGAAATGCGCTATCACTTTACATCACTCGTCATAAATTTACAGTTAGGAAATGCTAAAGGAATCGTGAAGACCTTTGGTAAATTAGGGATGATGACGAGCGAAACAGATCGGAGTTCCCTATTACGCGATGTAGAATATTTAATCGCAAAATATTATGACATACCGATGAAGCAAATTAAGCTTGGCGCGGTAATTAAAGAGGTGTTCGATATCGCATATGAACATGAATTGCAATTACCGAATGAAATTTCTATTTTAGGAAAAACAATCATCACTATTGAAAAAATCATTTCTGGATTGGATCCCACTTTCAGTATCATGTCAGCCGTGGAGCCTTTTGGTAAACGACTTATTCAGGAAAGAATGCAACCGTCTTTCATTGCGAAAAAAACGTGGGAACAAGTAATGGATAATGCGGAAATTTTATCTGAGTTACCACAAGATGTGAAAGATGTTGCAACGACACTGAAAAAAGGCAAACTCCGTTTTGATATCAATGTATCTGACTTACCTTTTTTTATGCGACGACTTGATAAAATTAGTAATCGTCTCTCATTTAGTATTATTTTATTGTCATTCTGTATTTTAATGGTCGGCCTAATCGTTGGTGCAGCTATTTCAGGTCAAACAACATTATTATGGCGTTTGCCAGTCATTGAAATCGGTTCTGTCATCGCCTTTTTACTGTTTTTACTCATATTGTTTTCTATCTTCCGCTCTGGTCGAATGTAGCCTCTTGATTCGCTATCGTTTGGGCATACGCCAGTGAAAAGGACAAAGATTTAATATGGAGGTACTCCTACATATTAAATCTTTATGTGTGTTTAGTCGGGCTCTTGTCAAGTTGATCGAGTTGATTATTATATTCGCAAGTTGTGCGCGATTTCTAGGAACACTTGCGAAATTATGACGTATATCCGCAAGTTGTGCGTGATTTTCTCAAACTCTTGCGAAATTATTACGTATTTCCGCAAGTTGAGCGTGATTTCTGCGAACACTTGCGGAATTATCTCGGATATTCGCAAGTTATGCGCGATTTCCACCAACTCTTGCGGAATTATTACGTATTTCCGCAAGTTGTGCGCGATCTTCTCAAACTCTTGCGGAATTATTACGTATTTCCGCAAGTTGTGCGTGATTTCTGCAAACACTTGCGGAATTATCTCGGATATTCGCAAGTGAAACGCGATTTTATCTAACTCTTGCGGAATTAACTCGGATTTCCGCAAGTGAACAACGATTTCCACTAACTCTTCTGAAATTATTACGTATTTTCATAAATTAAATCACCACTCCAGCAAACTTTTACTTTATCCAAGCTTAAACTCATTTTATTACACTAATTTTTGTCCACAATTACCACAGAAATTTGCGCCACCTGTTTTCGTTCCACAGTTTGGACAAAAATTCGGTGCAGCACTATCTTCGGATGATTGCCCCTGTTGTGGGCCACTGCCAGCCTGCTGTTGTTTACTCTCTCCTTTAGAATTACCAGCATTAGTATGATCAATCATATCTTTCGCAATATTCATTCCCATCATCATACTAGCCATATCAGACGCCGTACCACCGCCTTGCATGTTGCCTGATGTCATTCCATCAACCATTTCTATCTGTTGATATTTGCCAACATCTCCAACCATACTATGGGAGGCTGATTTTTTAATTTTATCTGCAATTTCTTTCGGATAATTAAAGTCCATTATATGAAAACGAGTAACCGTTAAACCGTCTTCCATTAATTGCATATCTAAATCTTGTTGAATCCCGCGACCGATTTCTTCGGCATTTACTTGTAAATTAAACATATCTTTTCCTTCGCGACTAATCCACTTCATTAATAATGGTGATAAAGCGGAATTAATTCGTAAACGAACGTCCTCCACGACATAATTACTGCGAACTCCAGCAATTTTATCAATTAAAGCAACATAATCATTTACTTTAAAATTAAATGTTCCATTCGCACGAATTGGCATGCCGCCTGGTAAACCTTCAGCAGGAATCATAATCGGACTTTTCGTTCCCCATTTCACAGTAAATTCCTTCGTATTAACAAATAAAACTTCCACACGCATACCAGAATTGAAACCAAATTTAAAACCTTTTAACGTGGACAAAAATGGAATAATATCAGAATCAATATTATAATCGCCCTCTTCTTCAAAAACACCTTCGATTTTCCCTTGATGGAAGAAAATTGCATCCTGTCCAGGACGAATAATTAGTTTTGATCCTTTTTTAATTTCATTATTTTGCCATTTCCAAAAAATCATATCTTCCCGAAATTCATCCCACTCTACAACATTCGCTAATTGTCCTCTAAAAAATCCCATTTGAACTTCCCCTCTCAACTAAAATTTCCCACTACTTCTACTTCTAGAAAAACCTCCACTAGTACGCCCTATGCTTCCACCAGAACTACCACCGCCACCTTTATTTTGCTTTGGCTTGCGACGTTTTGTGACGGTCGTACGTATATATCGGTCACGTTTTCCTAAAATTTCCGAATTATTTGAATCAAGATATGTCCCTGCATTTGTTGTCATGCGTGGGTTCATTCTAAATAACATTGCCCCTACAACAACGCCACCTAAAATGAGTGCTATAACGAACTGAACAGACGTTTTGTATATTGGATTATTCGGATTTACCCCAGGTTTAAATTGCATATATTTGTCAGTAAGATAGATAACATTCGTAAATGCCTCTATATAGTTCCCATTCGTTAAATCACTCGTTATTTTATCGCGAATCATCGTCAGTCGATCTGGATCCAAATGCTCTTTCACATCACTATGAGCATCGATAACAATATCGCGTCCGATCATATCAATTCCTACTAAAACAGCTCTCCCATGTGCTTTATCATATCCAGGAGCTTTTTCATCATAAAAATCGTCCATATAATTACCGATAAAAGTAGATTCATCCTCACGAGTAAAGAAAATAAAATCAATATGTAACTTTTCCCCATATTCTGCTGCAATTGTCTCTAACTCTTCAATATGCAAATCAGATAATAAATTTGCCTCATCATATACATGTGTCGTTGCGGGATTTTCTGCAGCAACTG
>DXHX01000169.1 GCA_019113205.1 Candidatus Pseudogracilibacillus intestinigallinarum
GTTCAATAATGCCTTTTTCTTTTTCAACAGATTCTTCTGAAAAATAAGGTGATTGTACAAAATCGAGTAATATTTCTACATTTCTTTCAATATTACTCGTCGCCGAGAACAAATATGCTGTTTTAGTAAACGATGTATACGCATTTGGTGATGCACCTTCATACAAAAAGTCTGTAAATACATCTCTGTCTTCTTTTTCGAATAATTTATGTTCTAAAAAATGTGCGATCCCATCTGGAACTGTCGTCATTTCATTTTGATTCAATGGAGTAAATGTCCGATCAATCGAACCATAATTCGTCATAAAAATACCAAATGTTTTTTCTGACTCTGTTTTTGGAATAAGCATCACTTTTAATCCATTAGACAATGTCGTTTCATACACTGTTTCATCAATTGTTTCATACACATGTTTATGCATCTTGTTTCACCTCTGCTTCATTCGTTAATAAATAAACCGTATCAAGTTCAATTTGGTTGGCAACTTTAACAATTTCTTCTTTTGTTACATCGCTAATTCGTTCCATAAATGTATCGATAGACCATGGATGTGCTACATATGTTTGTTGATACAATAACTCGACAATTCCACGTGGATGATCAAGTGTTTCACGAAGGTCATTCATATATAAACGTTTTGTTTCTTCGACAATTTCTTCTGTAAAATCGCCTTGTTGCATTGCTTCTAATTGTTTAAATATGATTGTTTTTGTTTTTTCACTCATGGCCCCTTCAATTCCAGCCATCACAATCAATAATCCTTTATGACTTTCTATTCTGGAAGTAGCATAATAGGCCAAACTTTCTTTTTCACGAACTTCTTGAAATAACTTTGAATTTGGATATGTTCCAAAAATACCATTAAATAGTAAAAGTGCAGCATATGCTTCATCATGTAATGTACAGTTCGTACGATAACCGATATGTAATTTTGCTTGATGGATTTGTTGGATTTCTGTAATGTTTTTTACCTCTTTTTTAACTACATTCTCTTCCGTTACTATAGGAACAGAAATGCTCTTTTTCTGGTCAAATAAATGAGTTATTTTCTTTTCCATTTCTTTTGCATTTATATCACCTAATACATAAACATCAACACGATCATCCTGTAACATTTGTTCATAATATGTATACATATTATGTTCATTTAAAAATGGAAGATCTTCTACATATCCATTTGTCGCAATACTGAAACGCTCCTTTTCACACATTTCCTCAATCAGTCTTTTATTCGAAAAGGCAACTTTATCATCTGTAATTGCTTCAATTTCATTTTTAAGTGTTATTTTTTCACGACGAACGACTTCTTTCGGAAAACAATCACCAGCTATGTGCGGATGAAAAATAACTTCTTGTAGTAATAGCAACGCTTCTTCTGTTATTCCTTCACTATACGGTAAAAATTTTTCGTTCGCTATTTCTAAACGAAAATTAATGATATGATGATTTCCTTGTTTATTAGCATCTACAGATAATGATGCACCATATAAGTCATCTAATTTACGCATAAAACTTTTTTCTGTTGGATAGTTTACTGTTCCTTTTTCTAATATATAAGGAAGTAAAGCACGTTTCGTAATGGTTTCTCTATGTAAAGGAGAGCGAAACTTCACGATAAATTGAATCGTTTTAAATTTTTTCGTCTCAATGAAATGAACATGATAACCTTCGTATTTTTTTATTGTTTCTTGTAATTTTTTATGCATAAAAACGCTCCTTTCACCTCTCGTTCATTTTACATCATTTTAAAACATTTATACATTATCCAATGCTTTTCTATAAAAAAACGGCCATGTTTATGATAAAAATAAACATAGCCGTTTTTCAATTCATGACATTAATAATATTTGAATGTCATTTATCTTGTACCTTTAATATACGGATCTCCCAATGCTTTCGGTGCTTCCGCGCGTCCGATAAATCCTGCTAATGCTAACACTGTTAAGACGTATGGAGCGATAGATAAGTATACTTGTGGTACATCTGCTAAAATCGGTACTCCTGAACTAATGACACTTAAACTTTGGGCAAAACCAAAGAATAAGGCTGCTCCCATTGCTCCGAGTGGGTGCCATTTCCCGAAAATAACCGCCGCTAAGGCCATAAATCCTTGTCCGGCAATTGTCGTCGCAGAGAAGTTTAATGCGATTGTCATTGCAAAGACGGAACCACCAAGTCCACCTAACATTCCTGAAATAATGACAGCGATATAACGCATTCTATACACATTGATTCCGTTTGTATCTGCTGCCATTGGATGTTCTCCAACCGCTCTTAAACGTAGACCAAAAGGTGTTTTATATAATACGTACCATGCAACAAATGCTAATATAATTGCAATATACGATGTTAAATATACACCTTTAAAGAAAATCGTTCCTATTACAGGTATATCAGATAATAATGGAATTGTTTTTGTATAAAAAGGCTTTGAAATCATATCTGTTTGTCCCTTTTCATACCACTGTTTCGTTAAAAACACTCCAAGACCTAAAGCTAAAAAGTTTATGGCAATACCACTAACAACATGGTCAGCTCTTAGGGAAACAGTAGCAATCGCATGTATAATCGCAAACAATCCAGAAACGACCATTGCAACGAGCATAGATAACCACGGTGTCCAAGGCCCAAGTGTTTCTGCAAACGTTAGGTTAAAAACGATTCCAACAAATGCACCCATCACCATTAAACCTTCTAACCCAATGTTTACCACACCAGAACGCTCACTAAACACACCACCAAGTGCTGTAAAAATAAGTGGGGCAGAGAAAAATAGTGCTGCTGGTATGATGGCATTTAAAATATCGACCATTTATTTCTCCCCCTTTTGGAAACGTAAAATGATTAAACGAATTAAATAACTTGAAGCAACGAAGAATATAATAAATGCGATAATAACATCGACTAATTCACTAGGAACTCCTGCATCCGTCGGCATATTTAATGCTCCAACTTTTAATGCTCCAAATAATATAGCTGCAAACACGACACCGATTGCTCGGTTAGCACCTAATAATGCAACTGCAATTCCATCAAATCCTAAGTTGGTAAATCCTGATTGTATGGACATATTTCCGAAAGTTCCTAATCCTTCCATTGAACCAGCTAATCCAGCAAATGCACCAGAGATAACCATGGCTAAAATAATATTTTTACTAACTTTCATTCCAGCATATTCTGATGCATGACGGTTATATCCAACAGAGCGAATTTCATATCCGATCGTCGTCTTTTCCATAATAAACCACATAACAAAAACTGCTAACAACGCTAACACAATACCATAATGCATACGTGAATAATCTGTTAAACCTTGCAACCATTCCGATTGTAATGATGCAGTTGGAGCAATTTTTTCAGTTTTATCTGCTGAATCAGTTAAAACGTTACGAATAATCGAGTTAGCACTATATAAAACGATATAGTTGAACATAATCGTAACGATTACCTCGTGTACTCCTAAACGTGCTTTTAATAATCCAGGAATAAATGCAATCACGGCCCCTGCTAGTGCAGCTACAATAACTGCCAAAGGTAAGTGAATGAATATCGGTAAGTCAAAAGACGTTCCTATCCAAACCGCCGCTAACCACCCTGCAAACACTTGTCCTTCTGCACCAATATTAAATAATCCTGCTCTAAATGCAAAGGCTACTGCAAGACCAGTAAATATATATGGTGTTACTTGGCGAATGGTTTCTCCAAAGAAATACGCATCTCCAAATGCTCCATTCCATAATGCTTTATAACCTTCAATTGGACTATATCCGTAAATTAACATAATAATTGCCCCTGCAATTAATCCAATAAATACGGAAGCAAATGGAACGATGATATTAAATAGACGATTTGATATCATGTCTCCTCACCTACTCTTTCTTCCACACTACCTGCCATTAATAAACCTAATTGCTGTTCATTTGTTTCACTCGGTTTGACATCAGCTACAATTTTACCATCAAAAAGAACGACGATACGGTCACTCACATTTAATATTTCATCTAATTCGAATGAAACGAGTAAAACGGCTTTTCCATTATCGCGTTCTTCGATTAATTTTTTATGAATAAACTCAATCGCTCCAACATCTAATCCCCGTGTTGGCTGTGCTGCAATTAAAAAGTCTGGTGAACGATCTACTTCACGACCGATAATGACTTTTTGTTGGTTTCCACCAGAAAGCGCACTCGTCTTCGTATGGATGGAAGGTGTACGTACATCATACTCATCGACGATTTCCTTCGCATATTGATCAATTTTTTCATATTTTAATAATTTATATTTAGAATACGGTTCTTTGTAGTAAGATTGTAAAACAATGTTCTCAGATACTGGAAAATCTAATACGAGTCCCATTTTTTGTCTGTCTTGTGGGATATGTCCTAATCCCATTTCCGTTACTTTTCGTGGCGATAACTTCGTAATTGGTTTTCCATTTAAAGAGATTGAACCGGATTCAACTTTTCGTAGTCCAGCTATTGCTTCAATTAATTCTGTTTGTCCATTTCCGTCGACACCTGCGATACCAACAATTTCATTTGCACGTACCTCTAAGTTTAATCCTTTTACTGTCGGTACATTTCGCGTATCATTTACATGTAAATTTTCCACTTCCAATACGACTTCCTGAGGGTTAGCTTCTGTTTTTTCTGTTTTGAAACTAACAGCTCGTCCAACCATTAATGCTGCCAATTCATCAACTGTTGTATCCGCAACATTGACCGTACCAATTCCTTCCCCTTTACGAATTACCGTACAGCGGTCACATGTTTGCATAATTTCTTTTAATTTATGAGTAATTAATATAATCGATTTACCTTCTTTTACTAGCGATTGCATAATTTCAATCAGTTCATCAATTTCTTGTGGTGTTAATACAGCAGTCGGTTCATCAAATATAAGTACATCTGCACCACGGTATAACATTTTTAAAATTTCTACCCTTTGTTGCATTCCAACCGAAATATCACGAATTTTCGCTTTCGGATCTACCCTTAACCCATATCGGTCAGATAATTCTTGAACTTCTTTTTCCGCTTTTCTTAAATCTATTTTAACACCTTTTTTCGGTTCACTTCCCAATATAATGTTTTGTGTAACCGTAAAAGGCTCTACTAACATAAAATGTTGGTGTACCATTCCAATTCCTAAATCATTTGCGATATTTGGATTTGTAATGTGTACTTTTTCACCTTTAATTTTAATTTCACCGCGTTCTGGTTGATACAATCCAAATAATACGTTCATTAAAGTGGATTTTCCTGCACCATTTTCGCCTAATAGAGCATGAATTTCACCTTTTTTAACTTGTAATGTTATATTATTATTTGCTACAACCCCTGGAAATTCCTTACGAATATCTAACATTTCAATAACGTAATCCACCGCGTTCTTCACCCCTTCACACAAATAACTGTGTTAAACGATATGTAAGAAAAAGGAGCTAGAGTATTTACTAGCTCCTCTCTTATTATAGCGATTCTTCAAATTCTTTTAACTCGTCACGAGTTTTTGGAACATCCACATCGCCAGATTTAATTTTTTCTTCCCACTCTTTTACAGCTTCACGAATTTCATCAGTAAATGCTTCTTCATTCGTATCAGCTACAGAAACACCTTCATCTTCTAATCCAAATACTAATGTTTCTCCACCTGGGAATTCTCCATTCATTGTTTCATTTGCAACTTCATGAACTGCAATGTCTACACGTTTCACCATAGATGTTAACGTAACACTAGCAGATTTATCTTCATTAAGTCCTTCTTCATATTGGTCGCGGTCTACACCGATCACCCATACTTCACGATCTGCATCATTTTGTTTAATGTCTTTTGCTTCAGCGAAAGCACCGTTACCAGTGTTTCCTGCTGCATGATAAATAATATCGATTCCATCATTAAACATGTTTGAAGCGATTAATTTTCCTTTATCTACTGCGTTAAAGTCTTCCGCATATTGAATTTTCACTTCAATATCAGGGTTTACTGATTTCGCTCCTGCAACAAATCCTACTTCAAATTTACTAATTAAATCAGATTCCACTCCACCGATGAAACCTAATTTATCTGTTTCTGTTTTCATTGCCGCAACTACACCTGCTAAGAATGAACCTTCATGTTCAGCAAATGTAATACTTGTAATATTGTCAGCCTCTTCTGCAACTGTATCAATAATTGCAAAGTAGTTGTCCGGATTTTGTGATGCAATTTCTTCTACAGCATCTTGTAATAAAAACCCAACACCGTAAACTAAATCAAAATCATTTTTCACTAAACGGCTAAAGTTCGGCATATAATCACTATCATCTTCTGATTGTGCATAATCAAAACCGTCCGCACCTTTTTCTTTACCGTGCTCTTCACCCCAAGCGTTTAAACCTTCCCATGCAGATTGGTTAAACGATTTGTCATCAATACCACCAGTATCTGTAACCATTGCTATTGAAAAATCATCAGTGGACTCACCGTTATTTCCATTTGCATCCTTGTTACCATCATTACTATTGTTATTGTTCGAACCACCACATGCAGCTAAAAACATGCTTAAAACTAAAATTAATCCTAATGATAATAAAAACTTTTTATTTTTCATTGTTCTCCTCCATTTTCGTTATTAGCGCAAAACAGATGTCATTTCCCCCCTTTTCTATGAATGTATGTAAACTTTATGTTAGTAATATAGCAATTTTATATTACTAAAATTAATATAGCATTTATTGAAACTTTTTTGAACTCTTATTCTAGTTATTTATGAACTTTTTTCATCATTCTTTTCAATTAAAACCATACGTGGCTTATTTCCTTCATATGGACCCACAATATTCCTCTCTTCCATCATATCAATTAAACGTGCTGCTCGCGTATATCCTATTCGAAATTTTCTTTGTAACATGGATACACTAGCACTTTGCATTTCGACAATTAATTGTACCGCTTCTTCAAATAATTCATCTTCTACATCCGACAAAGTTTCTGATGGTTCTTCTGGAATCATTTCTTCTTCGTATTGAACATTTTGTTCATTCTTACAATGTGTGACAATTCTTTCCACTTCATCGTCTGATAAAAATGCTCCTTGGACTCGGATTGGTTTAGACATCCCTACAGGAATATAGAGCATGTCCCCCCTACCAAGTAATTTCTCTGCTCCACCAATATCAAGGATCGTTCGTGAATCGACTTGTGATGACACACTAAATGCAATACGAGATGGGATATTCGCTTTAATCACCCCTGTAATGACGTCAACAGAGGGTCTTTGTGTCGCAATAATTAAATGAATTCCCGCGGCTCTAGCCATCTGTGCTAATCTTGTAATGGCATCTTCAACATCGTTAGAAGCAACCATCATTAAATCGGCTAACTCATCGACTAAAACGACGATATATGGTAATGGCTGTACCTTCTCATCTGATAATTCATTTTGTTTTCGAATATAACTATTATAACTTTCTAAATTTCTTGTACCTGTGTCGGAAAACAATTCATATCGATGTTCCATTTCAACGACAATTTTTCGTAATGCAACAGACGCTTTTTTTGGATCTGTAACGACCGGTGTTAATAAATGAGGGATACCATTGTACACATTTAATTCTACTTTTTTTGGATCAATCATCATCATTTTTACTTCATCAGGTGTTGCACGCATTAAAATAGATGTAATAATTCCGTTTATGCAAACACTTTTACCACTACCTGTTGCCCCAGCAATGAGTAAATGAGGCATTTTATTTAATTCCCCTTGCACGACATTCCCAGATATATCTTTCCCTAATGCAAATAATAACTTTTTCTCATGCACATTCGATACATCTAATACTTCACGTAGTGATACGGGTGCAACATCACTGTTTGGCACTTCAATTCCTACAGCAGATTTACCTGGAATAGGTGCCTCAATTCGAATATCTTGTGCCGCTAAAGCTAACGCAATATCATCTTGTAAGTTTACAATTTTACTTACTTTTACTCCTGCTTCAGGATGTACTTCATACTTTGTCACTGCGGGACCGACATGTGCCTTCGTTATTTTCGCCCGAACCCCAAAACTATCAAACGTTTCTTCTAGTAACTTTACCGTGCTTTGAATTTGAGATTTTTCTTTTTGCTGTGTATGTTTAACCGGTTCTGCAAGCAACGATACTGGTGGCAATGTATAATCTTCATTTGTTACATTCGGCACAGAAAAGGAAGCATCATCTTGTTCTTCTAGTACATCTTCCATTAATTGCACTTCTAATTGTCCATGCTCTGTTTCTTCAAAACTATATGCTACATCAACTACATCTTCTTCCACTGGAGAAGGTATTTTTTCAATCTCTTCTTTCTTTTTCAACTTTTTATCTTGCTGCTTTTGGCGATTTTCACTAATTTTTTCTGTCGTTGTCGAAAATATACGTTTAAAAAACATACCGACCTGATCAAACGTAATATTTAACATGAAAAATATACCGATTAAAATGGCGAAAATAGCAATCATTTTCGCTCCAGCCAATGAAAACAAAAACTTTGTCACTACTAATAAAATGGCTCCAATGAAGCCGCCACCTAATAGTGCGTACGTTCCTGTTCCATTTACATAACTCGTATATTGAGTCCATGTTTCTTTAAAAACGTCTATATTTTTTATGTCAAATGGTAACATTTGAAAGGATTGAATATGGGTAAACAATAATAACCCTAAAAAGAATATATAAAAGCCTACTTTACGCTTCGTAAAAAAATTGGGGTATGCTCTTTTAAATAATAAATACAACCCTATCACAAATATGGCGATGGATAATACGAAATACCATATTCCTAAAAAGAATCGGAAAAAGTTTTCTAAAGTTGCCGGAATAAATCCATCACTTATAATAGATGCTCCGCTACCAAAAATCGCGATAAAAATTAATAACAAACCGACCAATTCATGGCGAAGCAGTCGGGTTTCTTTCTTTTTTGATTTTCGTTTCGTTTTCGTTTTTTTTCTTGCCAACTTCTTTCACCTCTATAACATATGGAGAATATTTCTTACGTTCCCCTTAAACAATTGATTCTAGTATATCATACTATGAAGATGTCGTAGACCGTTTACAAACAAAAAGAAGTTAGAATAAAAGGATCTTTTATTCCTTTTACTCTAACTTTCTTTATGCCATTCTACTAAATATAAGCGGAAGTTTTATTTAATTCGAATGCTTCATGTAAAGCATTGATTGCTAATTTCAATTGATTATTTTCTACTAATACCCAAATGGTCGTATGACTATCAGCAGATTGTAATACTTTCACATCGTTTTTCGTTAATGCTGTCGTTATTTTTGCAGCAACTCCAGGTATTCCTGTCATCCCAGCTCCAACCGTAGATACTTTTGCACAATGTTCAACGACAGTCACTTTAAAACCTTTTTCTTCTAGCAGTTGTACCGCTTTTTTAGCAACATCATTCGACACAGTATATACAACTTTCGTTGGTGACATATTAATAAAGTCTACAGATATATTCGCATCTGCCATCGTTTGAAATATCGTTGCTTGCGATTGAATATCATTTTCCTTAATTGGAATATTCAGTTGAGCAATTTCATCAATATGTGCAATACCAGTTACGAGGCGATCTGGAATATCAACTCCCATTTCCTTCGTTCGAGACGATGTGATGAGTGTACCAATATGATCTGAGTATGTTGAACGAATTCGAATTGGAATTTCCGCTTGCATTGCAATTTCCACTGCCCGTGGATGGATAACCTTTGCACCTTGATAAGCTAGATTAGAAGTTTCTGCATATGTGACGACATCGATAATCCGGGCTGAATCGACCACCCGTGGATCAGCTGTCATCATCCCTTCCACATCTGTAAAAATATCTACAGATTCCGCTTGTAATGATGCACCAAATGCAACCGCAGTCGTATCACTACCACCACGGCCAATCGTCGTAATATCGCCTGATTCTGTCCTACCTTGGAATCCTGCAACAACGACAACATCATGATCCATTAGTTCATGTTTAATCCGATCTGGTTTTACTTTTTTTATTTTTGCTTCTGTAAATTCATCGTTCGTTATTAAACCAGCTTGTGCACCAGTGAGCGCTGTAGCATTCAACCCATTTTGTTGTAGTTCATTAGATAATACTACAGAGGCAATCGTTTCTCCACACGACATCAACATATCTAACTCACGTTTTGCATGGATTGATTTCTCTTTATAATCGACCATTTTTAATAACGTATCTGTTGCATATGGATCGGGATTTCTACCTAAAGCTGAAACAACTACCACTAGTTTATTACCAGCGTCTAATCCACGCTTAATTTGTTTGATAACATGTGTTCGATTTTCTTTTGTCTGTACAGAAGTTCCACCAAATTTTTGAACTAATATTTTCATTCTATAATCAAACCTTTTCCTTAAACAATTTTATTTTTTACTAAAGTTTCTGCAATTTGTACTGTGTTCCATGCAGCACCTTTTACTAAGTTATCTGATACAATCCACATATGGAAACCATTTTTATGGTCTACATCTTTACGAATACGACCGACAAAAACTTCTTTCTTATCTGTCGCACTCAATGGTGTCGGATATGTTTGTGTTGCTGGATCATCTTCTAACATTAATCCTTCACCTTGTTTAATTGCTTCTTTAATCTCGTCTACAGATACTTCATTATCCGTCTCAATATAGACGCTTTCAGAGTGAGACGTAAATACTGGCAGACGGACACATGTTGCTGCAACTTGTAAATTTGCATCTCCCATAATTTTCTTCGTCTCGTTCATCATTTTCCATTCTTCTTTTGTATAACCATCTTCATCAAACACATCAATTTGTGGAAGTGCGTTAAATGCAATTGGGAAATGACGTTTATCCGAACCTGCTGGTAAAACATTTGCTTCCATTTCCTCTCCTGCTAAACGTTGCCCAGTTTGTTTTGTTAACTCTTGTTCAGCAGCTAAACCAGCACCTGATACAGCTTGGTATGTCGAAACGATAATACGTTTTAAACCAAATTTATCTTGAATTGGTTTTAATGCTGCCACCATTTGAATCGTTGAACAGTTCGGGTTTGCAATAATTCCTTGATGGTTTTCTAGATGTTCAGGGTTCACTTCTGGAACTACTAAAGGTACATTTTCATCCATACGGAAGTGACTCGTATTATCCACAACAACGGCACCATGTTTTACCGCTTCCGGTGCTAATTTTTCAGAAATAGAGCCTCCTGCAGAGAAAAATGCAATATCAATATTTTTAAAACTATCTGCTGTAGCTTCTTCTACCGTTATCTCTCTATCTTGAAAATTAACTTTAGTCCCTGCCGATCTTTTAGACGAAAGTAATTTCAATTCGTTAATCGGAAATAAGTTTTCCGATAAATAATGTACAATTTTCTGTCCTACTGCTCCAGTTGCTCCAACAACTGCAACATTGTATTGTTTTTCATTAGCCATGTAATTAAAATTCCCCTTCCAAAATCATCTTAATCTTATCCTAAAGTTCATTTTAACATATTTTTTCTTGAATTCGAATAAAACATTTTAATTATTTTATTATTTTGTCAATTAAATTCATAAATAATTAAAATATTTGCTATGATAACATACAGTAAAATAAAAATTTTTGCGACGACTATACGCATGAAAAATATGAATTTGGATAATAGAAATGGTGACAAATAACGAGCACACGATATGAAATTGAGTTGAATTAATATCATCAATATATAAAATGGGGTTGATAGATGACCTTATCCATCAACCCCATTTATTGTATAATTCTACTTGTTCTAATTAATTCGTTATTTCGTCTCTGACATAATGACGGCCTTTGAATATTTCCCAGTAAAAATATGTTCGATTACTTCATTGATCATCGTATGGTCCACTTGATCAATTCCCTTTAATAATTCGTCTAATGTTCGATGTTTTTTTAATAATAATTCATTTCTTCCATTACGACTCATTCTACTATTCGTACTTTCAGAACCTAATACTAAATTTCCTTTTAACTGTTCCTTCTTGTTATGAAATTCTTTTTCCATTAAACCATTTTTCTTTATATCTTCAATCGTATCGATTATTGTCTCTTCTAATAATGGAAGTTGCTCTTTATTCGTTCCAGCATAAATACCTAAAACACCACTATCTAAATAAGCAGAATGATAAGAGAAGACAGAATAGGCTAAACCACGTTTTTCACGAACTTCCTGAAACAATCTAGAACTCATCCCATTCCCTAAAGCACTATTTAATACCATTAATGCGGGCATACGTTCATCATCTACTGCGATTCCTCGAAAACCAAAACAAGCATGTGCTTGCTCAATTTCTTTATGTTTCACAATCGTATCAAATATCATGGTTGGCTTTGTTCGTTCCATCAGTTGTGATTGTTGTTCAAATTGGTCGAATAATTGTTCGACTGTTTGAATAAATGTAACATCCACATTTCCAGCAATGGAAATAACGACATTTTCCGGAACGTAACATTCTTTTCTATAATCTTGTAATGATTTTTTCGTAAAGGAACGAACGAGTGCTTCTGTACCAATAATCGGACGACCTAACGGATGATTGCCAAAGTTTGCTTTTGCTAATAAATCGTGCACATGACTATCTGGTGAGTCTTCATACATTTTAATCTCTTCTAAAACGACTTTTTTTTCTCGCTCTATTTCGTCTTCTGGAAAAACAGAATGGAAAAACATGTCAGCAAGCACTTCCATTGCATATACTTTATATGTATCTAACACCCTCGCATAATAACATGTATATTCTTTAGATGTAAAAGCATTTACTTGCCCACCAATTGCATCAAAACTTTCCGCTATTTCTTGTGCACTTTTTGTTTTTGTTCCTTTAAAAAACATATGTTCCAAAAAGTGTGAAATCCCACCATTCGTTTCAGATTCATATCTTGAACCTGTTCCTACCCATACTCCCATAGTAACTGACCGTACAGTAGGTATATTTTCTAAAACGATGCGTACACCGTTCCTACATGTATATGTTTCAATCATAAATTCCCCTCCGATGTTCACCGTCATTCATCCATACATTTGTTTATCATATCAAAATTTATTCGAGTTGTTTCTTTCTTCATGCAAAATGTATAAAATAACGGATTATACGTTCATTTCTCTATTTATTACATCGTTATGTAACTCGGTTTATCATATCAAAAATGCGCATATTGTGCCAATCTATTGATTTATTCACGAAAGTTTCTAGTTCTGTATCATAAAGTTATGTTTTTATTTTTACCCATAAAAAATGGTGCCAGTGGATTTCCACGAACACCGTATATAGTAAAGTCCATTAAAAAAGAAACTGGATTTCCAGCTTCTCTCTTTTACTTTGATTTTAATTGTTCTTTATTTTCACGTTCTTCTTGTAATACATCTTTACGTGATAAATTGACTCGACCTTGGTTATCGATTTCTTTCACTTTAACCATAATCTTATCGCCAAGATCTACAACATCTTCTACTTTATTCGTACGTTTATCTTGTAATTGCGAAATATGAACTAATCCTTCTTTTCCTTTAAACAACTCAACGAATGCACCGAATTTTTCAATTCGTTTGACTGTTCCTAAATAAATTTGTCCTACTTCTACTTCACGAACTAAATCTTCAATAATCTTTTTCGCTTGGTCATTCATTTCTTCTTCTGTAGATGAAATAAATACTGTTCCATCTTGTTCGATGTCAATTTTTACGCCAGTTTCCTCAATGATCTTATTGATTTGTTTTCCACTCGGTCCAATGACATCACGAATTTTATCTGGATTAATATGCATCGTTAAAATTTTCGGTGCATATGGTGATAATTTCGATTTTGGCTCATTAATCGTTGCTAACATAGAGTTTAAAATGTGAAGACGACCAATTTTCGCCTGTTCTAATGATTCTTGTAAAATTTCCTTCGATAATCCATCAATTTTAATATCCATTTGGATTGCTGTAATACCTTTTTCAGTTCCAGCAACTTTAAAGTCCATATCTCCTAAAGCATCTTCTAAACCTTGGATATCCGATAAAATTGAATAATCATCACCTGTTTTAACTAACCCCATTGCAATACCTGCTACAGGTGCTTTAATTGGTACTCCTGCATCCATCATTGCTAATGTTCCTGCACAAATACTCGCTTGGGAAGAAGAACCATTCGATTCTAATACTTCCGATACGACACGTACTGTATATGGAAATTCTGTTTCTGATGGGATTACTTTTTCTAATGCTCTTTCCCCTAATGCCCCGTGTCCAATTTCACGACGGCCTGGCGCACGAATTGGACCAACTTCTCCAACACTATATTGTGGGAAGTTATAGTGATGCATAAAACGTTTCGACTCTTCTAAATCTAATCCATCTAAAATTTGTACATCACCAAGTGCTCCTAATGTACATACACTTAATACTTGAGTTTGTCCACGTGTAAATAGACCTGATCCATGTGTACGAGGTAATAATCCAACACGAGAAGATAACGGACGAATTTCGTCTGTTTTACGACCATCTGGACGTACTTTTTCTTCTGTTATTAAACGACGTACTTCATCTTTTAACATATCGTCTAATGTTAATTTCACGTGTTTCAATACATCTTCTTCTGCATCTTCATACTGTGCTAATGTTTCTTCTTTTACTTGTTCAATCGCATCTTCACGTGCATGTTTCTCTTCTACTTGAATTGCTTTTGTTAAAGCATTTTTTGCTTTTGTTTCAACTTCTGTTTTAATTGCTGGATCGATTTCGAATAATTCAATTGCTGTCTTTTCTTTTCCTGCTTGTTCCACGATTTCTTCTTGGAAAGCAACTAAGCGGGCAATTTCTTCATGTGCGAACATAATAGCATCTAAAACAGTCGCTTCAGAAATTTCATTTGCTCCTGCTTCCACCATATTTATTTCGTCCTTCGTTCCAGCAACTGTAAGTTCTAAATCACTTTGTGCTTGCTGTTCAATAGATGGATTAATAATAAATTCCCCATCGACTATTCCAACATTAATACCAGCAATTGGTCCGTTAAAAGGAATATCTGAAATTGATAAAGCAATAGATGATCCAATCATCGCAGCAATTTCAGATGAACAATCTTGGTCTACACTCATCACTGTACTAATAACTTGAACTTCATTTCTGAACCCTTCAGGAAAAAGTGGACGAATTGGGCGGTCAATTAAGCGTGATGCTAAAATGGCCTTTTCGCTCGGTCTACCTTCACGTTTAATAAATCCTCCAGGAATTTTACCAACTGCGTATAATTTCTCTTCATAGTTTACTGTTAAAGGAAAGAACGGTAAGTCTTTTGGTTCTTTGGAAGCCGTTGCGACAGATAGTACAGATGTGTCTCCATAATGTACCATACAAGCACCATTTGCTTGTTTTGCCAATTCGCCAACTTCAACCGTTAATTTATTTCCATTAATCGTAGTAGAGAATACTTGCTTGTTTTCTACCATCTTTATTTGTACCCCTTTCAAATGAACATATTACAATTTTTACACTTTAAGTAACGATTAATTATTATGTTCATTTTTTATAAAAACATCTTTTTTTATGCATTTCATTTATGAAAAAAAGCAGGATTTCTCCTGCTTCTTACATTATCTACGTAATCCAAGTTTTTGAATCACTTCACGGTAACGTGTAACGTCTTTTTTACGTAAATAGTTTAATAAGTTACGACGCTTACCAACCATTTTTAATAAACCACGACGTGAATGGTGATCTTTTTTATGTGTACGTAAATGTTCGTTTAAATTATTAATTTCATTCGTTAAAATAGCGATTTGAACTTCTGGAGATCCAGTGTCATTTTCGTGTACTTTGAATTCGTTAATAATTTCATTTTTAACATCCTTTGAAATAGCCATATTGGCACCTCCTAATTTCTATATTATCCCCATCCCCCTAGCAAACGTCGGAGATACATTTTGCCAAGCGGAGGTTCTACCTTTATAGATTAACTTTTTTTCCATAAAAAAGCAAGGCATTTCGTTTAAATTTGGAAGTATTTTCGGATGTTTTTTTCATCCTTTGTTAATTGCGCAACAATTTCATCTATCCCGTTAAACTTTCTTTCTTCACGGACAAATGTTATCCATTCAACTTCAATCCTTTCACCGTATATATCTGCTTCGAAATCTAAAATATATACTTCCGGAGAAGGTTTCGGTAAATGATCATGAAATGTTGGTTTTACACCTAAATTCAACAACCCATAATACTTTTTCCCAGCTATATACACATAAACCCCATATACCCCTTGTTTAGGTAGTAATTTATCCTCTTCAATTTGTAAATTTGCCGTCGGAAAACCTATTTGCCTTCCTCGTTTATCTCCATCTACAACTATACCCGAAGTAAAATAAGGACGTCCTAATAGTTGATGTACTTTTTCTACATCCCCTTCTTTTAATGCTGCACGTATATTAGTTGAACTAATCTTTTCAGATGCATAGTTCACTTTATCTATGACTGTTACTTCTACTTCATTCGATAAAAATGTCTGTATATTATCCATATTCCCTGCACCTTTATGACCAAAAGTATAGTCAAAGCCTGCAACTAGATGTTTAATATGTAACCCCTCTATGAAATGCTCTATAAATTGAGCAGGACTTAATTGGGAAAGTTCTTTATTAAACGTAATAATATATAAATAATCGACATC
This sequence comes from Candidatus Pseudogracilibacillus intestinigallinarum, assembly GCA_019113205.1. Classification (GTDB taxonomy): domain Bacteria; phylum Bacillota; class Bacilli; order Bacillales; family Amphibacillaceae; genus Pseudogracilibacillus; species Pseudogracilibacillus intestinigallinarum. The sequence goes on from DXHX01000169.1 coordinate 16,677, forward strand.
TAATTCAGATAAAAATGCTTCTTTTTCATTTACAGTCGTTATATAGTGAACTGTTTCTTTGCCCTTTTTCAGTACGACAGATGGGTGAGGAAAAAACGTAATAACAGCACTTTTTAATTGTTTTTCCTTTGCCTTTTGCACAGCTGTTTGAATCACTGCTTGATGGCCTTCATGAATTCCATCAAAAAAACCAATTGCTGCAACAGATGGACTTATTTTTTCTTTTTCCAAATTATGAGGATATGTTAATTGTATCGTTTCCATTCTTTCACCTACTTATGCAAATTAAACACTCGAACTGGCTTAATTAAATTTGGATGATTTGGATGGATTTCGTATATTGCCAATAATTTCTGTTCATACATCATTGCAAACGGGTCGTTTGTCATTATGTCTGATGGCTTCGGAAACTTTTGACCTTGTAATACACGATCCTTCATTTTTTCATCTACACTATAATGATATAGATGACGAACTGCTTTTTCAACTGGTAAGAGCATGGATGGAATATTGTTTTCGTCTATTTTCCGTTCAATTTCCTCAAATGTGATCGTTTCATCTAGATGAAATCCATCTGTTTCCATTCGTTTTAAAAAAGACATATGTGCGGGATACCCTAACGCTTTCCCTATATCAACAGATAACGTTCGAATGTATGTCCCTTTTGAACAAGTTACTTTTATACGAAATGGGTTAGTAATCAGCCCGTTTGAATGTAGATGCTCTATATTATATATCATCACTTTTCGTTCTGGGCGCTCAATTTCAATGTTTTCTCGTGCATATTCATATAATTTTTTCCCATTTACTTTAATTGCAGAATACATTGGTGGGATTTGTATAATTTCTCCAGTAAATGATGCAAGTACTTGTCTAATTTCTTCCTCTGTTGGAACAGAATCTAATGTTTTCTCTTCAACCGTTTCCCCATCCGCATCTTCTGTCGTCGTGCTTCTTCCTAAAAACACATCTGCAATATATTGTTTATGTAAAGGTAATAAAAACGAAATAATTTTCGTCGCTTCTCCAACACAAATTGGTAATACACCTTCCACTGAAGGGTCTAATGTACCGGTATGACCCACTTTTTTCGTTTGTAGCATTCGTCTTATTTTCATCACACAATCATGAGACGTCATTCCTTTTGGCTTATATAAAGGTATTATTCCATGCATCTTGCCTCAGCCTTTCTCCACTATAATTAAAAAAAGGCTAAGGATAGTCGGAAAATAATAGAAGTAAAAAGAAATATCTCTATACTATTTCTCTTTATCATTTACATTTTCCCGCTATTTCCTCAGCCCACACATACGCATTCATCTATATATTAATCATTGTTTAATTGACGTAAAATTGCATCGATGCGATTTCCATATTCATGAGCTTCATCAAATTTAAATGAAATCTCAGGTACTTTTCGTAAACGAATACGACGGCCCACTTCTGTACGAATAAACCCACTCGCTTTTGAAAGTCCAATTAAGGATGCCTCTTTTTCCGCCTCGTCTCCATATACAGAAATATATACGGTTGCAATTTGTAGGTCATTTGTTAAATCAACATCTGTTACAGTAACAAAACCAACTCGCGGATCTTTAATTTTTTGATTAATAATCTCTCCAAGTTCCTTTTTCATCTGTTCTGCTACTCGATTTGTACGCATATTATCCATTTATTATCACCCTTTCTTCACGAATGTGAGGGATATATTTATCGTGTCCATATTTATCTTTTAGTATAAACTAAATTAGAAGTGTGTAAAGCACCATCACAAAAAAATACAATTGGCCATACACATTTTCTATATAAATAAATATGTCCGACGATCAAAACAAGTACGCAATTTATAATGGATAAATATTTGTAATTGTTCGTTCCACTTCAGGGTTTTGATCTATAAAACGTATAACTTGTTGAATTACTTTTTCTGCATGTACATATTCATTCGATACAGTTGCAATCCCTAATTTTGTACGTTGCCATAAATCTTCAAATTCAATTTCCGCAATTGAAACATTGAATTCGTTTTGTACTCGCTTCGTTATACGTTTTACGATCGATCGCTTTTCTTTCAGAGATTGTACATCATAAATCATGTATTCAACTTCTGCATAGACGACCATTATCGTTCAATCTCAACCATTTCAAATGCTTCTATGATATCACCTGTTTTTATATCATTGAAATTTTTCACGGTAATCCCACATTCGTATCCAGCATCTACTTCTCGTACATCATCTTTAAAACGTTTTAGTGCTAATAATTCACCTTCAAATAAGACGATACCATCACGAATAATTCGCACACTAGAATTACGTGTAATTTTTCCGTCTGTTACAAAGCTACCAGCAATCGTTCCAATCTTGGACACTTTAAATGTTTCTCGAACTTCTGCTTGACCAACAACTTGTTCTTCAAATTCCGGATCTAATAATCCTTTCATCGCTTGTTCCATTTCTTCGATTGCTTTATAAATTACACGGTGTAAACGTACATCTACCTTTTCTGATTCTGCCGCTTTTTGTGCATTTACGTCTGGACGAACGTTAAAACCAATAACAATCGCATTTGATGCAGAAGCTAAAATAATATCTGATTCATTAATCGCTCCAACACCTGTATGAATAATATTGATGTTTACTGTTTCTACTTCAATTTTACGTAACGAAGAAGCTAACGCTTCAGCAGATCCGTTTACATCGGCTTTAATAATCACATTCAGGTCTTTCATTTCACCTTGTTTAATTTGTTCAAATAAATCATCTAAACTAATCTTAGCTTGTGAACCACGACTTTCAATAATGTGTTGTTGTTGTCTAGATTCACCAATTTGACGTGCTTGACGCTCATCTCGGAATACTAGGAACTGGTCTCCAGCTTGTGGCACACCATTTAACCCTGTAATTTCTACCGGTGTAGAAGGCCCTGCCTCTTCAATACGTTTACCAAGGTCATTTACCATAGCACGAACTCTTCCGTACGTATTTCCTACAACGATTGGATCTCCAACATGTAATGTACCTTCTTGTACTAATAAACTTGCAACAGATCCACGACCTCTGTCTAACTGTGCATCGATTACTGTACCGAATGCTACTTTATTCGAGTTAGCTTTTAATTCTTCCATTTCAGCTACGAGTAAAATCATTTCTAATAAATCATCAATACCCTCGCGTTTCTTTGCAGAAATTGGTACGAAAATAGTGCTTCCGCCCCAATCCTCAGGAATTAACTCATATTCTGTTAATTCTTGCATGACACGATCAGGATTTGCCGCTTCTTTATCCATTTTATTGACAGCAACAATAATTGGAACATCTGCTGCTTTCGCGTGATTTAATGCTTCTACTGTTTGTGGCATAACGCCATCATCTGCTGCAACCACTAAAATTGCGATATCTGTTACTTGTGCCCCACGTGAACGCATGCTCGTAAAAGCTTCGTGTCCAGGTGTATCTAAAAATGTAATCTTTTTATCGTTTACTTCTACTTGATATGCACCGATATGTTGTGTAATTCCACCAGCTTCTCCATCCGTAACTTTAGAATGGCGAATGGAATCTAATGTTGTTGTTTTTCCGTGGTCAACGTGCCCCATAATTGTTACGACAGCAGGACGTTCCACTAAATCTTTTTCTTTATCTTCTTTTCGATATTTATCAAAGTCTGTATCTTCTAAAATAATTTCTTTTTCAACGGTAACATTGTAATCGCTACAAATTAATTCAACCGTATCATCATCTAAATCTTGGTTTTTATTCGCCATAACACCTAAAAACATTAATTTTTTAATGATTTCTGATACATCTTTGTTTAGTTTTTCTGCTAATTCATTCACTGTTAATGTATCATGATAAACGATATGTTCCGGTGTTTTTTTCTTTTCCACTTTTACTTCTTGATGTGCTTGTTTTTGATGACGTTTTTCTTTTTTATTCATCTTTTTCTTTTTGTTCTTTTTATCTTTATGTTGTGTTTGTTTCGTTTCATTTTTTTGTTTTTCCATTTTTTTCGCTTCTTTCACTGGAGCTTGTTTTTTCTGGAACATTTCATCCAATTTCTCTCTCGTTTCCTTAGAAATTGAAGACATATGGTTACTTACTTCAATATTCAATCCTTGTAACTTTTCAATAACTTCTTTACTTGAAAGATTATTTTCTTTTGCATATTCATAAACTCTCATTTTACCCATACGTTCACCCCCAAAAATATTTATGAAAGTAGTGTGCGTATTTTTTTGGCAAAACCATTATCTAAAATAGCTATAGCAACACGCTCGGATTTTCCGATTGCATGACCTAACGTATATCGGTCATCTACCTCCATATAAGGTACTTGATATGTTGTGCATTTATCTTGTAATTTTTTTTTCGTCTGGTCGCCAACATCATCGGCTATTAATAATAACGAAACTTTTCCAGCCTGAATATCTTTAATTATTAATTCTTCACCGGTCGTTATTTTTCTAGCCCGATTTGCTAACCCAACGAGATTCAAATAATTACTTTTCATGTTCCTGGTCCTTTGCTAAATCCAATAATTGTTCATAAATTGTCGGATCAATTTTCACTTGAAACGTTTTTTCTAACACACGGTCTGCTTCTGCCTTACGAACAATCGTTTCATCTATCGTCATGTAAGCACCACGACCATTTTGTTTTCCAGTCGGATCAATAAATACGTCGCCTTCTTTATTGCGTACGATACGAATCATCGCTTGTTTCGGTTTCATTTCTTGTGTCACAATACATTTTCGTTGAGGTGTTTTTTTGTTTTTCCGCATCGTATTATCCTCCTTGTATATTATAAATCAAGTAAAAAATCGTCTTCTTCGTCTTCCTTTACCTCTTCTGAGTCAAAAAAAGTATCTTCGTCACGTAATAATCCTTCCTCACGTGCTACTGTTTCACTCTTAATATCGATTTTCCATCCTGTTAATTTTGCAGCTAATCGTGCATTTTGACCACGTTTCCCAATAGCTAAAGATAATTGATAGTCAGGTACGATGACTGTCGTTGAGTTTTCTTCTTCATCGACAATTACTTTTAATACTTTGGATGGACTTAATGCATTTGACACATATATAACAGGATCTTCTGACCATTCCACAATATCAATTTTTTCTCCGTTTAACTCATCCACAACTGCTTGTACACGTTGTCCTTTCGGTCCAACACAAGAACCGACTGGGTCAATCTCTTCGTCACTAGCATAAACAGAAATTTTCGAACGATCCCCAGCTTCACGTGAAATGGATTTCACTTCTACAATCCCACCATAAATTTCCGGTACTTCCATTTCAAATAAACGTTTTAATAAGCCTGGGTGTGAACGTGAAATATAAATTTGTGGACCTTTATTCGTATTTTCAACTTTTGTGACATACACTTTAATTCGATCATGTACATGATATTCTTCCGTCACAATTTGTTCCTGCTTTGCTAATTTTGCTTCAATTTTTCCTAAATCAACATATACATAATTTGGATCTACACGTTGAATAATTCCTGTCATAACATCATCTTCACGGTCTTGGTATTCACTGAAAATAATACCTCTTTCCGCTTCTCTTACACGCTGTGTAACCACTTGTTTCGCAGCCTGTGCAGCGATACGACCAAAGTTCTTCGGTGTTACCTCAATTTCCACGATGTCGCCAATATTATATTGTAAATTAATTTCTCGTGCTTCTTCTAAAGTAATTTCTTCTTGTTCGTCTTCTACTTCTTCCACTACTGTTTTTTGTGCATAAATATCCATTGCACCTTTTTCTTCATCAAATAAGACAGAAACATTGTTTGCTGATTTAAAATTCTTCTTGTATGCAGAAATTAACGCTGCCTCTAATGCTTCTAATAATACTTCTTTATCGATTCCCTTTTCTTCTTCTAAAAGGTTAATCGCTTGGAACAACTCACTGCTCACTTTTACATCCCCCTCTATAATTTAACAGCAAGTCTAGCTTTTGCAACCTTATCAAAAGGAATCTCTACTTGCTTTTTACGATGTTTAAATTGATATTCAATAGTAATAACTTCATTTTCAAAACTTAATAATGTACCGACAAACTCTTTCTCACCTTCGATGTGTACATATAATGATACGTAAATATGTTCACCAACGTGATTTTGAAAATCCTCTTTTGAAGTTAAAGGTCTTTCAGCCCCTGGTGAACTTACTTCAAGAAAATATGCCCCTTTTATCGGATCATGTTCATCTAATAATTCACTTACTTGCTCTGAAACGAGACTACATAGATTCAAGTCTACGCCACCACGTTTATCGATATAAATACGTAGAAAAAAGTCTTGTCCTTCTTTTACATATTCCATGTCAAATAAAGATAACTCATTTTCCTTTAAAACAGGTTCAATTAATTGTTTAACTTCTGCTAAAACGTCATTACTCAAATGTATTCCTCCTTCATCACTTAGTTTATGATGAGATTTTTGTTCTATTCAGTATTGTATCCTTATTCAATATAAAACCCTTGCCAGATAGATGGGCAAGGGAAAAAGTCTTTTGTATAGAAGAAAGAGTGGGAATCCCCACTCTTTCACGTCGAGTTATCATCAGTCTTTCATTATTATAACATAGGAATACACTGTTGACAATTGTTTTATTTCCATTTATCTTTCCCTAAAACAGTGATAGTTGGTTTTCTTCCTCCATTCCATCTAAGCATCCATGTGTATCTAAATATTGTAAAACTGTTTTAGATATTTTGCTTCGTTCACGTAAATCTTCTTTCGATAGGAACTCACCTTGTTCGCGAGCTTTTACAATATTTAACGCAGCATTTGTTCCTAATCCATCTACAGCATTAAATGGTGGAATTAAACTATCCCCTTCAACGATAAAATCTGTTGCACTAGAACGATATAAATCTACTTTTTGGAATGAAAAACCACGTATCCACATTTCATATGCAACTTCAAGCACTGTCATTAAGCTTCTTTCTTTCGGTGGTGCATCGTTTCCTTTTTCTTTAATTTCCGAAATTCGTTTTCTTAACGCTTCAGGTCCACGAACCATCGTGTCTAACTCAAAGTCCGCAGCCCGAATAGAAAAATATGCTGCATAAAAATAAATTGGATAATGCACTTTAAAATAAGCAATTCGAACAGCCATTAAAACATAGGCCGCAGCGTGTGCTTTCGGGAACATATATTTTATCTTTTTGCATGATTCGATATACCAATCTGGCACACCATTCTTTTGCATTTCTACTACCCACTCATCTTGTAATCCTCGGCCTTTACGGACAGATTCCATAATGGTAAATGCTAAAGATGCTTCTAAGCCTTGTTGCATTAAATACACCATAATATCGTCACGACAACCAATTACATCTCCAATTTCACATGTACCACTATTAATTAACTCTTGTGCATTTCCTAACCATACATCTGTACCGTGTGATAAACCAGAAATAATAACGAGTTCCGCAAATGTATTCGGCCTTGTTTCTTCTAACATTTGTCGAACAAAACTTGTCCCAAATTCCGGCACACCTAATGTTCCTGTGGCACAATCGATGTCTTCTGCCGTGACACCTAAAGGTGCTGGACTTGAAAAAATCCCCATTACTTCTTCATCGTCTAACGGAATCGTACTCGGTTCTATCCCACTTAAATCTTGTAACATACGAATGACAGTCGGGTCATCATGCCCGAGTATATCAAGTTTTAACAAGTTGTCTTCAATAGAACGATAATCAAAATGCGTTGTTTTCCATTCACTATTTCGATCATCTGCTGGGAATTGAATTGGTGTAAAATCATAAATTTCCATCTCATTCGGCACAACAATTATTCCACCAGGATGCTGCCCTGTCGTTCGTTTTACCCCTTCACAACCATGAACTAATCTATCTACCTCTGCACCTTTAAAATGGATGTTTTTATCACTTGAATACCCTTTTACATAACCATATGCAGTCTTAGTTGCAATAGTTCCAATGGTACCTGCACGGAATACATAATCTTCCCCAAATAATTCTTTCGTATAATTGTGTGCGTTTGGTTGATATTCCCCAGAGAAGTTTAAATCAATATCTGGAACTTTATCTCCTTTAAAGCCTAAAAACGTTTCGAACGGAATATCTTGTCCGTCTTTCTTTAATGATGTTGCGCATTTAGGACAATCTTTATCCGGTAAATCAAAGCCACTCGCATAAGAACCATCTGTGAAAAACTCATTATAGTGACAGTTTGTACAAACATAATGTGCTGGCAGTGGATTCACTTCCGTAATTTCAGTCATCGTAGCTACTAAGGAAGATCCAACAGAACCACGTGACCCTACTAAATAACCATCAATTAATGATTTTTTTACGAGTTTATGCGAAATTAAATAAATTACCGCAAATCCGTGTCCAATAATACTTTTTAATTCTTTTTCGATTCGTGCTTCCACAATTTCAGGTAGTGGGGTGCCATAAATATTTTCGGCTGTTTTATACGTTAAATTACGTACTTCCTCCTCCGCACCTTCAATTGTTGGCGTGTATAAATCTTTTTTAAGTGGAGCAATATCTTCAATCATGTCTGCAATTTGTTGACTGTTATCGACAACTAATTCATGCGCTTTTTCCATTCCTAAAAACTCGAATTGAACGAGCATTTCATTTGTCGTTCGAAAAGGTGTATTTGGTAATGTAACACGATTTAAAGGATTTCCTTTTTGTGATGCGATTAAAATTTCTCGATACAATTTTTCATGTTCGTCGATATAATGTGCATTACCTGTTGCAACGACTACTTTTCCAGTGTCTTCTCCTAGTTGAATCACTTTTTTAATTACTTCTAAAATTTGTGCTTCATTTTGTACTAATTCCCTCTCAATTAAATGGGAGTAATTATCCGGAGGTTGTATTTCTAAGTAATCGTAAAAATGCACCATATCTTTTACTTCTTCCACAGACTTCTGTAAACAAGCATCAAAAATTTCGCCTTGATCACATGCGGAACCGACCAAAATCCCTTCTCGTAATTTCCCTAATAATGAACGAGGAATTCGTGGCACGCGATAAAAATACTCTGTCAAAGATAAGGATACCAATTTATATAGGTTTTTTAAGCCTACTTCATTTTGGGCCAGTAATATTGCATGTGACGGACGTCCATGTTGGTAACTATCGCCTTCTCCCATATGATCATTTAATTGATTCATATTTATAATTTCTCTTTCCGCTAACTGTTCTACCAACTTCCAAAATAAATAACCCGTCGCTTCCGCATCGTAAATTGCTCGGTGATGTTGTGTTAGTTCTACATTAAAGTGTTTACATAATGTATTCAAGCGGTGATTTCCTATATTTGGCAGTAAAAACCTCGCTAATTCTAACGTATCAATGACAGGCGTGCTAATACGATCAATACCAATTTTACTATATCCTTGATTTAAGAAACCTATATCAAACGTAGCATTATGAGCAACTAATGTATCTTCACCGACCCACGCATGGAATTTCTTTAATACGTCTTCTACTTCTGGCGCTCCAACGAGCATATCATCTGTAATGCCAGTAATTTCAATAATTTTATCTGGTAGTGTACGGTGGGGATTAGCAAAGCTTTCAAAACGATCGATTATTTCACCTTTATGAATTTTCACTCCCGCAAGTTCTATAATAGTATCAAAAACAGAAGATAATCCCGTTGTCTCTACGTCAAACACAACATAGGTTTCATCACGTAACAATAAGTCTTGCGGATTGTAGGCAATTGGTACACCATCATCTACAATATTTGCCTCTAGACCATAAATTGCTTTGATGCCATGTTTCTTCGCTGCTGCATATGCTTCCGGAAACCCTTGCACGGCTGCATGATCTGTTATTGCTATTGCTTTATGTCCCCATTTTGCGGCTTGTTCCACTAATCTTCCTGGACTAACTACAGCATCTAATTGACTCATGGTCGAATGTGCGTGTAGCTCTACACGTTTTTTATCTTCTTCTGCATCGTCCATTCTTATTTTCACATCAACTTGTTCCACATCGTTTGCCATCATCGATAATTCATTTGAATACATATCTGTCTGCACACGTCCACGTGCTTTTATCCAAATCCCTGATTGTACGGATTGGAACATTTCTTCGTCCTCATCAGTGCGTGAAAACATTTTTATTTCTAGCGAATCTGTATAATCTGTCGCTTTAATAATTAATAAACTTCGTCCTGATCGTAATTTTCTTACTTCTACATTAAAAATATATCCCTGAACAGTAATTCGTCTCTCTTCTTCTATAATTTCTTCCATATGCACTGGTTCGTCTTTAATCGGATAACCAATTTGCAATGCCGTTACTTCTTGTTGCTTTTCAGATTTATCTATCTGTTCTTGTTGCTTCTTCATCGTGTTTTGTGCATTTTGACGATCCTCTTCATATGTCTGCATACGAAAATGCTCCAATTCATCTGAAGTTGTAGATACCTCAAATAAAAGTGGATAAGCTTTCAACCCAATTTTTTCCGTATATAATTGGAATTGTGGTTGTAATTTTCGTTGTAAAGAAATCGCTTCTGCTTCTGATTTTACTTCTGTAACAAGATTCCCATCTTTCAATGTGACCGATTGTTGCATAAACATCTCCATATGTGTTGGCAGCAATGCGGGTACTTGTCGGATAAAGTCTTTCCAATAAAATTGTAATTCTGTTTCCGGACATTGTGTATCCTCTACATACAATGTCATTTCAGTCTGTGCTATATGATGAAATGTTTGTTGTAATCCTTTATGTAATAATTCATACACATGGAATGGAAGAACATTTTTAATTTTTAAATGAAAATGCCATTTTTTATTACGTTTATGAACGATTAATTTGTCCATTGTCGCTGTTGAGAAATATTCATCCACGATATTTTCTGGAAGTTTTAATTGTTCGAGCAATATTTCCATCTTTTTTCGTTTTGTTAAATCCATGAACCATTCCTCCAGTAATTATTCGTACAATATTTTATTAAATATAAATTGTACCATAGTTTTAATAGATTCACACATACAAAAAAATTGGGAGAGTAATTGTTTATGTATGTATAAACAGTGTAACCATCCCAACTTTTCATCTTTATAAAAATAACCGTTGAATATCGTTCCATGTAACGACAAGCATTAATAACATTAGAAGCGCAAAACCAATGACATGTACAAATCCTTCTTTTTGAGGGTCAATAGGTTTCCCTCGTACCGCTTCAATTCCTACAAATAACAATCTTCCACCGTCAAGGGCAGGTAACGGAACTAAATTAATGATACCTAAGTTAATACTTAACATCGCTGTCCACATTAAAAAGTTCATAAATCCTGTTTGTACGACTTGATCTGTTGCATCATAAATCCCTACTGGACCTGATAACATATCAAGTGATAGTTGGCCTGTTACAAGCATCGCTAAATTAGTTATAATGAGCTTCGTCGTTTCATAAGTTTGGGTAAACCCGTATTTAAACGTACCGATAAACGATTTTTCAAATGCTAATTTTACACCGACTTGTCCAATCGTTTCTTCTTCCACTTGTAACTCTTTTGGGGTAACTGTAAGGTCTGTCTCTTTTCCATCCCGAAGAATTGTAAAATCTAATGCTGTTTCCGGACTTTTCTGTACAGTTGCAGTAAACTCTGTCCATTTTTCAATTTTATTACCTTCAATTGCGATAACTTCATCACCAGCTAGCAATCCAGCCGCTTCAGCCGGACTATCTGGTTCTACTTCACCAATTAACGCACGATCTGTCGGCACTCCTTGAACAAGCCCTAAAATAATGAATATGACTATCGCCAAAATAAAGTTCATCATCGGACCAGCAAACAATTGCATCGCTCTTTGTCCAACTGTTTTCGATGCAAATTGGCGATCAAAAGGTGCGATTTGAGTTTCTCTTTCGTCCATAATGAAAAATGCATTTCTATCTACATCAAAACGGTGCACGGTCGTTTCATCACCTATTTCATATCCAGCGATATACAACTCATGATCCAAGTCAATCGATTCCACTTCAATTAAATGTGCATTTGGATGTTTATCTTTATTATTTACAATAATCTGTTTCACTTTACCTGCATCATTAAACTCTAATCCAATATGATGTCCAGGTTTTAATTCAATAATTTCCGGGTCATCACCGGCAACTCGGACATACCCACCAATAGGTAATAACCGAACCGTATACAACGTTTCATTTTTTGTCGTTGAAAAAATCTTCGGTCCAAATCCAATTGCAAATTCTCGTGCTAACATGCCAGCACGTTTTGCAAAAATTAAATGACCCCACTCATGCACAGAAACTAATAATCCGAACATGAAAATAAACGCGATAACCGTCGTCAAACGAAACACTCCTTTTTAAAAACTTATTTAGAAAAGTGGTAAAACGAACAACATTAATAATACAAATAATAAACTATCGAGACGGTCTAATATACCACCATGTCCTGGAAACAGTTTACCATAGTCTTTAATTCCATATTGACGCTTAATTGCCGAGGCAACTAAATCTCCCATCTGACCAAAAATAGAAATCGTACATGCAATAACTATTACCATAGTATACGATATATCAAAAGGATATATCACTTGAAAAATGACAGCTACAATCATAGCTATGACGATACCACCGATTGCCCCACCAATTGTTTTATTCGGGCTAATTTCGGGCCATAATTTTCGTTTCCCTACACTTTTTCCAACAAAATATGCTCCCGAATCTGTCGCCCAAATCGTAAACAAAATAAACAATAAATAATTTAGTCCGAGCAAACGAATTTCAATTAACATATGAAAAGAAATCCCAATATAAAATGTCGCTAAAAACAAAAAGCTTGCTTGCTGAAATGTAAATTTATTTTTCGTTAAAACCGTTATAATAAATAGTATGATTGCAAATATTACAAATGTCTCTAATTTTATATCATTTTCCACTTCAATATTCAGAAGAATCATTAAAAATCCTACACTTATAACCGTATATAATATTCCCTTTTTCGGATCTAACATGCGCATTAGTTCATACAACCCTACAATAGCAAATAAATACGTCATGACAATAAACGGCCAGTTTCCGTAAATAATCAATGGTATTAATATAATTAATGCGATGATTGCTGTTACGATTCGCTGCTGCATTTACTTGTCCACTCCTTAAATTCCACCATAACGTCTTTTACGTTTTTGATAATCTTTTAATGCATCAAGAAAAATTTGTTCGTTAAAATCCGGCCACATTACATCTGTAAACCAAAACTCTGCATAAGCTAATTGCCATAATAAAAAATTACTTAATCGATGTTCTCCGCTTGTTCGGATGAGTAAATCAGGGTCTGGTACATCTTCTGTGTACAAATATTTAGCGATAACCGCTTCATCAATATCTGTTTCAGCAATTGTTCCGTCATGAACATCTTGTATTACTTGTTTAGTTGCCCGTACTATTTCATCACGGCTTCCATAGTTTAATGCAAAATTTAATAATAAACCATCGTTCTGTTTTGTCTTTTCTTTCGCATGTGAAATAGAACGTTTCGTATGAGCTGGCAACGAATCAAATTCTCCAATTGTTTTGATGCGTACATTGTTTTCAATCATTTCTGGTAAATATTTATTAGAAAATTCGATTGGTAGACGCATTAAAAAATCAATTTCTCTTTTTGGGCGTTTCCAATTCTCTGTAGAAAAAGCATACAATGTTAATACTTTAATATTTTGTTCTACGGCTTCTTTAACAATTCTCCGAACGACTTCCATACCTTCTTTATGACCCGCAATTCTCGGAAGGCCCCTTTCACTCGCCCACCTTCCATTTCCATCCATAATAATGGCTACATGATTTGGTACATTATCTATTTTTTTTGTCTGTATTTCTTTTTCGTTTTTATTAAAAAAAGGCATCCACTTAGACATTCATCGCCCTCCACAGTTTAAACTAGCATATATTACTATTTACTTATTCAAATTATACTCAATCTATTGGTGAATTGCGACATAAAAGAATCTTTTCATACGAAAAGTACAATCCACAACTATTGTATTATACCATAAAAAAACAGTGACAACGACTCAATCGTTATCACTGTAAATATTTCGACAAATATTAAACTTCCATAATTTCTGCTTCTTTTTCCGCAGCTAAACGGTCAATCTCAGCAATATAATGGTCTGTTTCTTTTTGTACTTTATCTTGAGAAGTGCGTAATTCGTCTTCTGTAATTTCCGCGTCTTTTTCAAGTTTTTTTAATTGGTCATTTGCATCTCGGCGAATATTACGAACTTGTACTCGTGATTCCTCCGCATATTTTCCAACAATTTTCGTTAAATCTTTACGACGTTCTTCTGTTAATGCTGGAATGTTAATACGAATTAAATTCCCATCATTTGAAGGTGTTAATCCTAAATCTGCTTTTTGAATTGCTTTTTCAATATCAGCTAATGCTGTTTTATCAAATGGTGTAATTACTAACATTCTAGCTTCAGGAGCACCAATTTGCGCTAATTGGTTTAAAGGCGTAGGAGCACCATAATATTCAACAAAAACATTGTCTAATAAACTAGGATTTGCTCTACCAGCTCGAACTGTTGCTAAATTACGTGAAAATGCTTGGATTGCTGTTTCCATTTTTTCTTCTAATGTAGAAAACACTTCTTTCGTCATTATTATTTCCCCCTAATTGTTGTTCCAAGTACTTCGCCTTGTACAACTCGTTTAATATTTCCTTCTTCTGTAATAGAAAATACGATTAATGGAATATCGTTGTCCATACATAGTGAAGATGCAGTTGAGTCCATTACCTCTAAACCTTCGTTTAACATATCTAAATATGTTAATTCTTCATATTTCACAGCATCTTTATTTACCTTTGGATCTGCACTATACACTCCATCAACATTATTTTTAGCCATTAAAATAACGTCAGCTTCAATTTCTGCTGCACGTAAAGCTGCTGTTGTGTCTGTAGAGAAGTATGGATTTCCTGTACCAGCTGCAAAAATGACGACACGTTTCTTTTCTAAATGACGTACAGCTTTTCTTCTAATATAAGGTTCTGCTACTTGTCTCATTTCGATAGAAGTTTGAACGCGAGTTGGAATTCCAATTTGTTCTAAACTATCTTGTAACGCTAATGAGTTCATCACAGTTGCTAACATTCCCATATAATCGGCATTGGCACGTTCCATACCCATTTCACTACCGATTTTACCTCGCCAAATGTTTCCGCCACCTACTACTACTGCAACTTCTACACCTAATTGTGCTACTTCCTTTACCTGTTCTGCAATCGAACGAATAATTTTCGGTTCAATACCAAAACCTTGATCACCACTTAAAGCCTCGCCACTTAATTTAAGTACGATTCTACGATATCGTGTTGTCATTTTATACCTCCAAAAACAGTTAAATATTTAATCTAATTAGTTTATAGTCATTATTTTATACAACAAAACACGAACAATCTGACAAATAGTGAAATAAACTCCCATTATTTCTGTGAAATTGTTCGTGTTTTACGATGAATTCCTTATTCGTTCATCAAATTACTTTTTAATTTGACTCATTACTTCCTCAGCGAAATCTTCTTCTTTTTTCTCGATTCCTTCGCCCACTTCATAACGAATAAACCCTTTAACTGCAGCACCTTTATCAGCAACAAACTTTTTCACTTTCATATCTGAATCTTTAACGAAAGCTTGGTCTAATAAACAAATCTCTTCGAAGAATTTTCCTAAACGACCTTCTACCATTTTCTCAACGATGTTTTCAGGTTTTCCTTCGTTTAATGCTTGCTCTTTTAATACTGCTCTTTCACGGTTTACTTCGTCTACAGGTACTTCATCACGTGAAACATATTTCGGATTTACAGCCGCAACATGCATTGCGATATCTTTCGCTGCTGCTTCATCTGTTGTACCTTCTAACAATACTAACGCACCGATACGTCCGCCCATGTGTAAATATTCACCAAACACATCTGCATCTGTTTTCGATAATACTTCAAAACGACGTAATGTAATTTTTTCACCAATTGTCGCAATTGCTGAGTCAACATACTCTTGAACTGTTTTCCCTTCAGATTCAACTGTTTGTCCTAAAGCTTCCTCTAAGTTAGCTGGTTTATTTACAACTAGGTGATCCCCTAAGTCAGCAACTAATTTTTGGAAAGTTTCGTTTTTCATAACGAAGTCTGTTTCACAGTTTACTTCTAATAAAACTGCGTCATTTCCTTTAACAACAATTGATGTAGTACCTTCTGCAGCGATACGTCCTGCTTTTTTCGCTGCTTTTGCAGCACCGCTTTTACGTAAGAAATCAATAGCCTCTTCCATATTTCCGTTCGTTTCTTGTAATGCTTTCTTACAATCCATCATTCCAGCACCAGTTTGTTCACGTAACTCTTTTACCATTTTAGCAGTAATTGCCATTGTACAGTCCTCCTAAAAAATTTTTATGTTTTAATATACATGTATAAAGTTCTCTGTAAAAAAGGTGATAAAAGGTTGTCCCCTTATCACCTCTTACTGTTTACAATTATTCTTCTGTAGTTACTTCTTCTGTTTCTACTACCTCTTCTGTAGCAGCTTCATCCATTTCTGTACCTTGTCTTCCTTCGATGATTGCATCAGCGATTTTACCCGAAAGTAGTTTCACCGCACGAATCGCATCATCGTTTGCAGGAATAACATAGTCAATTTCGTCCGGATCACAGTTTGTATCAACGATTCCGATAATAGGAATACCTAATTTACGAGCTTCTGCAATTGCAATCGCTTCTTTACGAGGGTCGATTACGAATAATGCATCCGGAAGCTTCTTCATATCTTTAATTCCGCCTAAGAATTTAATTAGACGTTCTTTTTCTTTTAATAAATTTACTGTTTCTTTTTTCGGTAATACGTCAAACGTACCATCTTCTTCCATTGTTTCAATTTGCTTTAAACGGTTAATACGTTTACGAATTGTTTGGAAGTTTGTTAATGTACCACCTAACCAACGTTGGTTAACGAAGTACATACCTGAACGGTTTGCTTCTTCTTTTACTGATTCTTGTGCTTGTTTTTTCGTACCTACGAAAAGAACTGTTCCACCGTCTTCAGATAATTGTCTTACAAAATTGTATGCTTCTTCAATTTTCTTCACTGTTTTTTGTAAGTCGATAATATAGATTCCGTTTCTTTCTGTAAAAATATACTTTTTCATTTTCGGGTTCCAACGACGTGTTTGGTGTCCGAAATGAACTCCAGCTTCTAAAAGCTGTTTCATTGAAATAACTGACATGGTAATTTCCTCCTTTGGTTTTTCCTCCGCCTAAATCATTTTCATATATGACCTTTGTAAGGCACCTATATATAAATCAATAGACGTGTGTAATTGTTTATTTTATTACCATAGATTAAATTATCATATATACACAAATTAAGCAAGTGATTTACGTTAATTCTTTTGTAATTTCACAATTAATTCTACCTCTGTTTTCCCACGATCAAACGTTCGAGCAATTTCCTCAATTGATTTTCCAGCTTGATACATTTGGATCATACGAACTTCTGGAGAGGTTTCAACTTTATCATGTTCTTTTTCTATCATCCTTTGTAATATGGGCCCAAAATGAGCACCCTCTTGCAGCTCTTCTCCCTTTTTTTGATCAGATAATAGATGGTTCTCCTGTGCTGTGTCTGTTTTATTAGTTGGTTTCTCTCTTGCTTCTTTCATCACATCTTCTTGTTTGAATAATTGAATAAGATGATTGTTTTCTTCATGGAGTACATCCATAAATTCTGCTAATAAAGACTCGATTTCTGCTTTTCTAGCGTTCCTTTCCGCTTGTACTTGTTTAAACAAACTATAAACTGCATATATTAATATAATGTGCAACAAAAAACTTATCATCCATAAAAATGATGTCATTCTTTCACCTCAAAATATATAACTAGCTAAACGTCCGATACTTACCGTGAAAAATCAATGTGATTTCCTAAATATGGATGTGACAATTCAGTAAATTTTTTCTCTCGTTCGCTTTCTAGTGTTTTTTTCTCCCTTTGCCTTTTTCCTTGTTGTTCGTTCTCGCCTGTATCGTTCCATTGAACTTCCTCATACTCATTTACTTTCGCTTGATTTAATTTAGCCTGTTTTATTTCCTTTTCTGTCAACGTTTCTTGGAACTGTTGTCCTTGCCTCATTAATTGATTTTGAATACGACTTGCATCTTGTGATCTTGGGATTGCAATTTGCATATCGATTGATTTATAACCCATATATATCCCTCTTTTCAACATGAGTTTCTTAAACAGTTTGACTAAAAAAGATAAATTTATGATTGTGAACCGATTTTTACTCGCTCATTCATATTGGTATTACATATTTAGTTCATATTTTATTTCATTCTTTTCATTTCTTAATATAACATGACGAATTTCTTTTCGCATTGTTTTTTTATATTTTCCAAAAACGAGCATTACATTTGGATAAATGGTTCCTTTCACCACGACATTACCTCTATTTCTATTTGTCAGTCGTTTGCGTTGTTGTATGAAATTAATTTTTTCTTCTGTTAGTTGTATCGAACGTTTCAATCGAAGTAACAAGACACGATCTTCAGAAGATTTCTGTTTCTTTTGCTCCATATTATGAATTAAAATATGTAATTTTCTTTTGGTTGCAAGTAATTCATCTTTCTTATCCTCTTTTTGGATAGGACTGTTTCTTTCTCCTAATATTCCGACAATTGTTTCTGTATGCATACGATTACCTATATCGTAAGCCATTATTTTTCGGCGAGCAAACACTTCACCACCAATAATATGTCCATGTTCACATATAATATTTCTCTCCGATTTACATATCGTATGTAGAATTGAGTGTTGTACAATGATGTCTTTACCAGCACTAACATTTGCCTGATTCATATATTTCGTATAAATATTTTCAACCGCTTCTATTTTTCCTTGCCGTAAACTAACTAACCCATCATAAACATAGACAGATCTTTCTGCTTTTAATACCGCACCTTCTACAATACCATGGACAATGATATCCCCTTTAGCTTTTATTGTATAACCTGTTGGAACATCCCCGTGAATAACGATTGTGCCATCGTAATGGATATCTTTTTTAACTTTTAGGTACGAGAAGTCTAATTCATACTGTTTTAAGACTGATACAATATTATCTAATACAGAAATACGCCCTTCCTTTAAGGCGACATACGTCTGATTCGTTTCATCGAATACAACATTTTCCCCTGTTCTTACAAGAAGTGGCGTACCATGAGAAGCTTGGATTTGTTGACCAAAAACATCTGTCCCATCTATTCCAGTTGTTTCCTTCACTAATTTCGCAAACGGTTTATCTTCTTTTACAGTCGGAACATGGAGGATTTGTGCAAGGTTTAATGCATCCATTGGTACAATATGTTCCGAATCTGTATGAAGGAATTGTAGAGAGGCATTTTTTCCATTTTCCGGATGTTTCCCCTCTGCGATAACAACTGGAAATATTGATTCATCTTTCTTTTGCTCAATTGCTATTAATACATTTTCGCATATACCATATGTAATACGATACTTATGCAATAATTGTAGGATGGATTTTTTTGTCCACTTTTCTTTTGAAACCTTTTGTTCCGGCAATGACAAAATGGCTTGTAGCTTATTTTCTGAAATGTGAATCTTAAAGTCATTATTTACTTTCATATACATACCTCCATATGGTTAGGAGTGGTATTATGCGATTTTTTGTATAATATTTCTTAATTTTAAAATCGCTCGCTTATGAATCTGACTAATTCTTGAGGTAGTTAATTGTAATACTTCTCCTATTTCCGTTAATGTCAATTCTTCTTCATAAAATAAACTGATGACAAGCTGTTCATTTTCATTAAGTTGTTGAACACTCTCCATCAATTGTGCTTTCAACTCTTCTTTTAAAAGCTCTTCATCAGGAGAGTGAAGTGTTTCATCTTCGATCATCGCACCGAGTGATACCTTTTCTTCTTGATTATTCGACACTACGGTTTGATCCATCGAAATAACATTCGAAAGTAGTGCATGTTGGAGTATATCTTCTACTTCCTCCACAGGCATTTGTAATTCTGCAGAAATTTCACTTGGTGTCGGTGTGTGATGTAATTGTTGTTCTAATATTTCAGCAACTTTTTCTACACGTTTTGTCTGCTCCCGTAGGCCTCGTGGCAACCAATCTTCTTTTCGTAGCCCATCCATAATCGCACCTCGAATACGAATTGTTGCATACGTATCGAATTTTAATTGTCTAGATATATCAAATTTATGAAGTGCGTCATACAAACCGATTAACCCTAAACTTTTTATTTCATTTTTTTCAAAATTATCAGGTAATGTACTGCTAATTCTATCGACATGATATTGCACTAAGTACATATAATGAGTAATTAACGCATCTGCTACATCATTTTCTTTATTTGCAGTCCATCTCTGCCATAAATCATGTATATATTGGGAGTTTTTCACTTCCACGTCAACTCCTCCCTACTACTTAAATAATTTTCTCGTCCTTACTTACAGTACGAATATGTAATTCTCCTGTAGACGGATCAAATTCAATTGTTCGTCCATTACTTCCACCTACATCTGAAGCAATAATTGGTATTTGATGTTGCTTTAAACGATCAATTACAGCATCAACATTCCGTGGCCCGATACGCATGACATCAGAGGAGCTATTCATTTGAAACATTTGTGCTCCACCAGCTATTTTAGCCTTTAATAATAATTTTCTCGCATGTTGTGCTAATAACTTTTCAATTAAGATATCAATTGCTGTATCTGCATACTTATATTCATTCATAACCGTCTGTTTCGTTACCTGTGAATCCGGCAACATAATATGTGACATACCTGCAATTTGTTCGTTTAAATCATACACAACCACCCCGACACAAGAACCTAATCCCGAAGTCCTTATAACATCTGGTGACTTTGCAATATTTAAATCTGCAATTCCAACCTTTATGACCTTTTTAGTTTGTGTCATCATATTCAATTCCTAAAGCATGGAAGAATTTTTGGATCGAATCTGGGTCAGGGACTAATAAGAAATGACCTTTAATACTATCTTCCGTTGTCATGCTCTGTATTTTAGTATTAATAATAATTGCATGGTCTGTTACAGATTGAAGTTCCAGTAAACCAGTTACTAATGTCGCAGCAGCCATATCAACACTTATATATGGTACACTTGGTAGCATTCGCAAATTTGTAAAATCTGCTAAGGCTGTTAAGTAAGATCCAGTTAAAATGTTCGCGATTTCTTGTAAAACTGATATGGCCATTTCATTCAATTGATTGTTAGCATCCATTAGTTTAAGCTGATTCATTTGTGTCATTTGATCAATAAAAAACTGTGCTTCTTCTAACGTTAATATGAAATAAACCGTTCCTGTAATTTCACCTTGAATACGGAAAAAGATTGCGACGATTAATTTTTCCGGTCCCCCTATAAACTCCATCATTTCATTAATCGTAACAATATTTACCGAAGGAACTTCCATCGTTATTTCTTTTTGAATCATTTGCGACATGGAAGTCGTTGCATTACCTGCCCCGATGTTCCCGATCTCACGCAACACATCTTTTTGTATCGTCGTTAATTTCTTAGTCATCAGTATCAACCATTTTTACGTTCACCCGCTTTAAGGGCATCCATTTCCAAAGCATTTTCTAAATCAACTAAAATGAGTAAACGATCTTCATGTCGAACCACTCCATCAATAAATGGTGCATCGACTGTCGAATCAATCGTTTCAGGAGGTTGCTCAATGAATGTCGGATCAATATCTACTACATCATTTGCTTCGTCTACGATGACACCGATCGTTAGCTCTTCCATATGCACGACTAAAATTCTTGTATCATTTGTAAAAATGGTTTCCTTCCCATAAAATCGTTGTTTCAAATCCACAACAGGTGTTACTACTCCTCTTAAATTTATAACACCTATAATAAAATCAACTGTAGATGGAACTCTCGTAATAGGTAATAGTTTCTCTATAGATCCAACCATTTGAACGGAAATCGCATATTCACGCTGTTCAATTTGAAAAACAATTAATTTATTTTCTAATAAAGCTTGCTCTGTCATGATTGCCCCTCCTATTTCACAAGTGCATTACTATCTATAATTAACGCTACTTCACCGTTCCCTAAAATAGTTGCACCTGAAATCGCATATACACTCGTTAAATAATCACCTAAAGATTTTAAAACTACTTCTTGCTGTCCGATAAATGTATCTACGACAAGTCCAGTTAATTTATTTCCTTTTCGAATAATTACAATAGATACATAATCACTTTCCTCTTGTTCTTCATTCGGAACTTGGAAAACATTCTCTAAAAAGGTTAATGGTATAACATTTCCACGAAAATCAATCACTTTATTATGGTGTGCATCATAAATATCAGACTTCTTCAAAATAGCCGTTTCAATAATAGATGATAATGGAATAGCATATTTTTCTTTTCCAACTTCTACGAGGAGAACGGAAATAATGGATAAAGTTAGTGGTAATTGAATAGTAAAAACAGAACCGATACCTTCTTCAGCATCGATGGATATAGCACCACCTAGCGATTCTATGGTTGTTTTAACAACGTCTAAACCAACACCACGACCAGACACGTCTGAAATTTCTTCATTCGTAGAAAATCCACTAGCTAAAATAAGTTCATATATTTGTTGATCTGTTAATGATTCGGCTTCTTGTGGTGACACAACTCCTTTTTCTAATGCCTTTTGCAGTACTTTCTGTTTATTTATCCCTGCACCATTATCGACGATTTCTACGAATACATGGTTTCCACTATGATAAGCTTTAAGTGTAATCTTTCCTTCACGATCTTTTCCTTTTCTTTCTCTTTCCTCCGGCATTTCAATGCCATGATCTATCGCATTACGAATTAAATGTACTAATGGATCCCCAATTTCATCAATAACAGTACGATCTAATTCAGTTTCCGCACCGATAATTTCTATCGAGACTTCTTTATTTAAATCACGAGCTAATTGTCGTATCATTCGTGGGAATCGATTAAATACCGTATCAATTGGGACCATTCGCATCGTTAAAATAATATTTTGTAAATCACTTGAAACACGAGACATCCTTTCGACCGTTTCTTGTAATTCATTATTTTTTAAATCTAAAGAAATTTGTTCTAAACGACCGCGATCAATTACTAATTCTTCAAATAAATTCATTAGTACGTCTAAACGATCAATATTGACACGGATGGTTTTTGCTGGTGCTTGTTTGTTTTGTTGTTTCGGTTTTCCAGATTGTTTTTCTGCCTTCGGTTGTTCTTCCTTTTCCACGGAAATTTGTTTTTCTTTTGCTCCCGCTTCTAATTGTTCGATTGTAAAATTAGTAATCATAATTTCATCTACTTCAGACACTTTTTTCAATTTATCTTCTAATTCAGTAGCTACTTCCTTCGATACGAAAATAACTCGAAACTCTAAATCAAAATTTTCCTCTTCTAATTCATTTGCAGGAGGATTAGAATAAATGATTTCCCCACTCTTTTCGAGAATTTCAAAAATCATAAAGACACGAGCACCTTTTAATAAACAATCTTCTCGTAATCGTACGTACAATTCATAGTTATGAAATCCTTTATCTTTTGACTCTTGTAAAATAGTTAATTGGAATTCATCTAACTGGATATTGGTATCTTCAACTACTTCGGCATTTACTACATTAGTTGTTCCAGATGATTCATCGGAGAGCCTTTCTCCTTTTTCTAATTTATCTAATTGTGCCATCATTTCGGTTACATCTTTTGTTCCATCACCACCATTAGAAACATCTTCAACCATTTCATTTAAGGCATCAACTGTCGTAAATAAAAAGTCCATCATTTCAGTGTACACAGTTAAACGGTCATAACGAATACCATCAAAAATATTTTCTAGTTTATGTGTTAATTTTGCTAAGTCTTCAAAACCCATCGTTGCTGACATACCTTTTAATGTATGTGCAGCTCGAAATATTTCTTCAATATATTGTTTTTCGGTTGGATTCTTTTCTAATTCAAGCAATTGCTCGTACAGTGTATCTAAATGTTCTGTACTTTCATCAATAAAAATTCCTATGTATTGCGATGTATCCATTTATGTTCCCCCTTTTTGTCAAACGTCTCCATTCCATTATAAATATACAAGTTAATATTTCTTCTACGTGACAAATCATCTATTAATCTTTAGACAAAAATGCTATTTTTATAGAAAAATTTGCTCATTTATACAATATATTTCAAAATCGTTTGACTAACTAGTTCAATTGGCACAACTTCTGTAGCAAAATTCGTTGCAATTGCTGCACTAGGCATTCCATTTACAACGACCGTATCTTTCGCTTCCACAATAACAGTAGTGTGTACGTCATATTGTTTCATTCGTTTAATACCTGCTGCACCATCTTTTCCCATTCCTGTTAAAATAACAGCTACTTTATTCACACTCGTCAACAATGCGAGCGATTGAAATAAAACATCTACAGACGGGCGATGTGGGCTATCATGATGTTCTTGATGAATATGAAAACAAAATGTTCGTTGTTTTTTTCGTACTTCCATATGATAGTTACCCGGAGCAATATAGACGATTCCTTTTTCTAACGTCTCTAAATGTTCAGCTTCTTTTACATGAATTTCATTATGAATTCGATTTAATCGATCAGCTAACGATTTTGTAAATTTTTCTGGCATATGTTGCACAATTAAAATTGGTACATTCAATTTTGGGGGCAGATTACGTATGACAACTTCTAACGCACGTGGACCACCTGTCGATGTACCGATTGCAATGAGTGTTTGAATATTTGTCTTATCCATCGTTGTATGCACATTTTCAATCATAGGCTGTACAATCTGTTTTTCTTGTTTGAACGGCTCTTTTTCCCGACTCACTTTTCTTCTTCTTAATTTCTCATATCTGTATACTCGTTTCATCTTCGTTTGCAATAGAGTGCTATCTACTTCTTCAAATGGATGGATATTGACATATTGAGCAATACCTAATTGAATAGCATAAACGATTCTTTTCGTTTCATATATATCATCATTTGCTATTAATATGGTTCTCGTCCCATGTTGTTCAATAACCTTTTGCAATAATTCGTCTTTTACATCAATAGAAAGTAAAATTATATCTGGCGTGTTTGAAGTTAATGCTTCTAATACAGACGTTTCATTCATGTTCATAAATGAATGAATATTTGCCCACGTCTCTACCGCTTGTTTTACATTCATATCTTTTTTGTCATTCGTACCTATGAGACTAACGGTAAGTTTATCCATCTTTTCTTATCCTTTACCAAACATTTTTTTCAATCTTAATATAAAGGAACCTCGTTCTTCCAAAAGGGAATCTACTTTATCTCCAGTAACATACGATTCGACAATTGTTTTCATCGCTTTTGATATGGAGGCATGTTGATTCAAAATCGTATACGGTACTTGTTTAATTACTGCAGTTGTCACAATAGAGTCTTCTGGTAATATACCGATTGGTTTTACCTCTTTTTGCAAAAAATGTTTGATTACTTTTGTAAATTTCATCATCGTTTGCTTACCTTCACGTTCATTTTTACAACGATTAATGAGAACATTCATAGGTAAAGCATTGTTTCGCTGTATAATATGCTTCATCATACTATACGCATCTGTAATGGCTGTTGGCTCTGGAGTTGTCAGTACAATACATTCATCGGAAGCTAAAATAAAAGAGAGTGCCGCTTCAGATACCCCTGCACCAAGATCAAATAGAATATAATCATATAATTGGACCGCTTTTTCCATTTCGTCGAAGAAAAATTGCAACTGTTCGTTACGCAAATGTACAATTTCTTCTAAACTCGTCCCACCAGCTATATAATTCAGGTTATTTGGACCTAGTTCTATTATATCATTAATTGGTGAATAATCGTTAAATAAATTAGCAATTGAATAATTAGCATCATTTCCAACTAAAATATCGATATTTCCCATACCGATATCCAAATCAATTAATAGTACTTTAAAATCTAGTTGTAATAGTTGTAAAGCGAAATTCAATGACGTATTGGACTTTCCTACGCCCCCTTTTCCACTCACCACACTAATTGTCTTTGCTTTTTTATCATGATGATGCAACATTTGTCGTAATTTCTTTGCTTGATCACTCATATTTATCCCTACTTACGATCAATTCACTTATTTGTTCTACGGATGGAATGATGACATCTTCAGGAACATCTTGTCCATCTGTCATATACGCAAGCCTTACATTTTCCGTCCACAATAAATTAATAATTGGACCGTAAGTGGATGTCTCATCCATTTTCGTGAAAATAATATCTTTCACATTGAACAATTGAAACTGTTTAAATATATCCATCACATCTTCATTTTTCGCTGTTAAAGATAATACTAAATAAGAAATGACACGCTCGTTATGATCTGAAAGCATCGTTTTTAATTGTTGTACATATTTCTCGTCACGGAAGTTTCTTCCTGCCGTATCAACAAAAATCGCATCGTATGAGGCAAACTTTTGTAATGCACGTTGATAATCTTCCATCGAATACGCAACTTCAATAGGTACATTTAAAATTCTTGCATATGTTTTTAACTGTTCAATTGCGGCAATTCGATACGTATCTGTCGTAATAAAAGCAATTTTTTTCTGATGTTCCATCATGAACATCGCAGCGATTTTTGCTAATGTTGTCGTTTTTCCAACTCCTGTCGGTCCAACAAATTGAATTATTTTCTTGTCTGTAGCTATAGAAGATGGTATTTTCGTTTGAATCGTGTCCGCAATATATAATTGTAATTCTTTGTGCAATATACCTTTATGTAAGTCAGGTATATTTTTCGTTTGTTCCAAAACATGTGCCACTAATTCCTCGCAAATTGAGCGTTCAATATATTGTTTCTCTAAATATGCAAACAAAGATTGATATAATGGTGGATATGTTTTTGATTCAAATGTTTGAGATGATAACAATTTTTTCATTTCTTTTAGTTCAGATAAAATATGTGCTTGTTCCATCGTTTGCTTAGAATCAGCAGTCACCTTGGGTACTTCTCTTCGTTGTTCTTTACGTATACGTTGTATCGGTTGTTTTTCAACTGCGGCAATTACTTCATATTGCTTTTTTTCAAAAAAACCTAAAAACCCACCTTTTTTTACTTCTTTACTACTTAAAATTACTGCATCTGTGCCTAATTCTTCTCGTATTTTTTGCATTGCATCTTTCAACGTATGAGCAACGTATTTTTTTATTTTCATGATACATTCACTACTCCTACACTTTGAATTTGGATGTTCGATTCTAATTCATTATAGGAAAGAACAGCAACATGGGGTAAAGAACGTTCGATTAACTGTTTCACATACATCCGAATGGTAGGCGAACATAAAATGACAATTTGATCCATTTGATGTGCGATACGTTCATATTCAGAAACGACATTTCGTATAATTGATTCCTGCATATTAGGTTCGAGCGCTAAGTATGAGCCATGTTCTGTCTGTTGAATATTAGTACTAATTAATTGTTCTACATCAGGGGCTATCGTCATCACACTTAATGTGTTCCCATCTCCGACATATTGTTTCGTTATTTGCACTGCTAATGATTGGCGAACATATTCAGCTAACAATTCCGTATCATTTGTCATCGGTGCAAAATCTGCCAAAGTTTCAAAAATGACCGGCAAATTTCGAATCGATACATTTTCACGTAATAATTTGGATAATACTTTTTGAATTTCGCCAACAGATAAAGGATCTGGCGTCACTTCTTCCACTAAAATTTCGTACTCTTCTTTTAAATGATCGATTAATTCCTTCGTTTCTTGTCGACCTAATAACTGATATGCGTTTTTCTTTAACACTTCTGTTAAATGAGTGGAAACGACAGATGGTGGATCTACCACTGTATACCCAAACATTTCTGCTTCATCCTTCTTCTCTTCACTTATCCATTTTGCTGGTAAACCAAATGCCGGTTCCTTCGTTTCTATCCCTTCTACCATATCGTCATCAATTCCAGGTGTCATTGCTAAATAATGATCCAGTAATAGTTCTCCTTCTGCGACAATATTCCCTTTTACTTTTAATCGATATTCATTCGGTGCTAATTGAATATTATCCCTTATGCGTACTACCGGAATAACGACGCCTAAATCAATTGCTAACTGACGACGTATCATTACAATTCTATCTAATAAATCGCCACCTTGACCTGCATCTACGAGTGGAATAAGGGAATAACCAAATTCAAATTCAATTGGATCCATACTTAATAAACTTACGACATTTTCTTGTGCTTTCATATTTTCACTATCTTCTTCATCTAATTGCTCTTCTAACACTTCATCTTCTTTCGTATTCCGTAACATCATATAGGCACTTATTGCAAGTGCAGCAGCAATCGTTGTCGTTAACATAAAGTTAATAGGGGTTAAACCTAATAGAAAAATAGTTCCTGCCGCAATAAATAATAATTTTGGGTAACGTAATAATTGTTCTGTTACGTCTGAGCCTAAATTCCCGTCGGTCGATACACGAGTAACGACAATCCCTGTTGCTGTTGCAATCAATAACGCTGGGATTTGACTTACTAAACCATCTCCAACCGTTAAACGCATAAATGTATTAATTGCTTCATTAAATGTCATATCCATTTGAACCATACCGATAATAAGCCCGAATATGATATTAATTAACACAATAATAATTCCTGCAATCGCATCTCCTTTTACGAACTTAGATGCTCCATCCATCGATCCATGGAAATCAGCTTCGTTTTCTACTTTTTCACGACGTTCTTTCGCTTCATGTTCTGATATTAATCCAGCATTCAAATCCGCATCGATACTCATTTGTTTTCCCGGCATCGCATCCAATGTAAAACGTGCCGATACTTCTGCAACCCTTTCGGCACCTTTTGTAATAACGATAAATTGAATAATGACTAATATAATGAATACTACAAATCCTACGAGGGGGTTGTTTCCAATAACAAAAGATCCAAAAGTATCAACGACTCCACCTGCATCGGCAGTTGCCAAGATGGATCTTGTCGTCGATACGTTCAAACCGAGGCGAAATAATGTTAGTAATAATAATAAAGATGGAAAAATGGAGAACTGTAATGGTTCTTGTATATTCATTGATACTAATATGACAATTAATGCTAAGGAAATATTACATAAAATAAGCACACTTAATAGCCATCCTGGTAATGGAATGACCAACATTATAATAATTAAAATAACTCCTAATAAGACAGATAAATCTCGTAATTTCATGTAATATACTCCTTACTTGCTCATTCTATTTTCTTGCTGGAATACGAACGCCAATATTTCTGCAACCATTTTATAAAATTGTTCAGGTATAACATCATTTATTTCAACTTCATCATATAATGCTCTAGCTAAAGGCCGATTTTCAACCATCATAATATCATGTTCTTTTGCAATTTCTTTTATTTTTTGAGCGACATCATCTGTCCCTTTTGCAACGACATAGGGAACAGAAACAACTGCTTCATCATATTTTAATGCAATTGCATAATGCGTAGGGTTTGTAATGACAACATCTGCTTTTGGTACTTCTGACATCATCCGACTCATTGCAGCTTGTCGTTGTTTTTCTCTGAGTTTAGATTTTATCAATGGGTCCCCTTCAATATTCTTATGCTCGTCCTTAATATCTTGTTTCGACATTCGAATGTTTTTTTCGAAGTCATATTTTTGATACATATAATCAAGTACAGCTAAAAAAAGTAATAATATTGTCGCGGCAACACCCATAACAATCGTTACTTGACCAAAAAATTGTACAGCATTTTCTGGTTCTTTCATGGCCAACATCATCATGTCGTCCTTGTATATCCAAATAATTAAAAATGTTGTTGCCCCAATTAACGTAATTTTTAGCAATGATTTCAACAATTCCACTAAGGCACGAACTGAAAAAATTCGTTTCGCTCCTTTAATAGGATCAATTTTTTTCAAATCAAACTTCAACGGTTCCGTCGTAAACAAAAAACCAACTTGTAATAAATTTGCAGCTACTGACACAATAATTGCTACTAGCATGACTGGAAAAACAATATAAGCAAAACTTTTTAATACATCGATTAAAATAATTTGCGAAGTGTTTATATCTAATTCCATATGGACATATTTTGTAAATGTTGTAAAATATAAACTTTCCATATGGTCTTTAACAAATCCACCAAAAGCAAATAAAACAATGAATGAACCTAACAATAATAATGCCGTATTCACATCTGAACTTTTAGCGACTCGTCCCTTTTTCCGTTCGTCTTCTCGTTTTTTCGGAGTTGCTTTTTCTGTTTTTTCACCAGCAAAATATTGTAAATCTAATTGTAGACGCATGTTATCCTCCGAGAATGATCATTAAATCACGCATCGTTTTAA
This sequence comes from Candidatus Pseudogracilibacillus intestinigallinarum, assembly GCA_019113205.1. GTDB lineage: Bacteria > Bacillota > Bacilli > Bacillales > Amphibacillaceae > Pseudogracilibacillus > Pseudogracilibacillus intestinigallinarum. The sequence continues at coordinate 47,151 of DXHX01000169.1, forward strand.
ACATCGTTTCAAACAAAAAGCGTGTTAAATTTATATATAGAGCAATAAAAAAAGATAAAACAAGAAAACTAACTGTAATTTTTAATGGTAGACCGACTACAAAAACGTTTAATTGTGGAACAGTTCTTGCAACAATCCCTAAAGCAACATCTACTAAAAAAAGACAGCCTACTATTGGTAAGGACATTTGAAATGCAATTAAAAACATTTTATTGAATGTTTGAATGGTAAACGATGCAAATATGTCCTTAAACGAAATGAATGCATCGACCGGAATAAATTGAAAACTATTGTACATCCCATCAATTAATAAATGATGTCCATTAACAGTGAGTAAAAAAAGCAAAGCAATAACATAAAAATATTGGCCAATAAGTGGACTTTGTGCACCGGTTTGTGGGTCAATAACATTTGCTACAGCAAAACCCATCTGAAAATCAATAAATCCTCCGGCTATTTGCACAGCAGATAAAATCATAAAAGCAATAAAACCAATCATTAACCCTACAATGACCTCTTTCATCACTAAAAAATAATATGTAAAATCAATATCTGCTATTACAACATCAATATGCATAGAAATAATCATACTTAAAAAAACGGCAAATCCAATTTTGAACATAGTCGGAATTGTTCGATATGAAAAAAGCGGCATGACTAAAAAAAAGCTCGTTATCCGCGCAAATACTAATAAAAAAGTTGGTAGAAGAGATAAAGGTAATAAATCTAACATTTGCTCACCCTATAAACAAGTGCATATTTTCATATATATTAGTCGTAAATTGCACTAGTTTTGTCAACATCCACGGACCAAAAAACACGACACCAACTAACACAGCAATTATTTTTGGAATAAAGGCTAATGTTTGTTCCTGTATTTGTGTTGTCGCTTGAAAAATACTAACTGCTAATCCAACTGCCAATGCTAATAACAGTATCGGACCTGCAACTAGTAAAATCGTTATAATACCTCTTTCTGCTAGTGTTAATACAAATTCACTACTCAATCCTTACACACCTTCTTTTTTCATACGGTCAAAAACCTTGTAAAATGGAATGCGTAATTAAATACCATCCATCTACTAAAACGAACAATAAAATTTTAAATGGCAAAGAAATCATAACAGGTGGTAACATCATCATCCCCATCGACATTAAAATACTAGCGACAGCCATATCAATTATTAAAAATGGAATAAAAATCATAAACCCCATTTGAAATGCAGTTTTCAATTCACTAATTGCAAATGCTGGTACTAATGTCATTAACGGAATGTCTTCTAATGTTTCGGGATTTTCCGTTCCCGTATAATTTAAAAATAGTGCTAAATCTTTTTGCCGAGTATGTTGTGCCATAAACTCTTTTATCGGTATACTTGCATGATCATATGCCTCATCAAGTGTAATCTCTTCGTTGAATAACGGTTGTAATGCCTCATCATATACCTCACTAAACGTTGGTGCCATAATAAAAAACGTCAAAAATAATGCCAAACCAATTAACACTTGATTCGGTGGCATTTGTTGGGTTGCAAGAGATGTTCGTACAAATGATAATACAACGATAATTCTCGTAAAACTCGTCATTAATATTAAAATACCTGGAGCAATAGATAAAATGGTTAATAAAATAATTAATTTCACCGATGTTGAAAGTTGTGAAGGATCAGCACTAGAGAACATATTTATAAAATCATTCATCTCGATCATCCTTCACTTTCTTTTTAAAAAAATCTTGTCTTTTTTTAGACCAATTCATTAATTCTTCTTTAAAAGTTGCCGCCATATTCGATTCATCCTTTTCCTTCCCTCTTTTAAAAAAGGATGGAATATAATTGGATGGGTCCATTTTTTCTTCTGCTGCTTTTTCCAATTGTTGAATGGTATGCTCATCTGTAATTTCTTCCAATAATTGCACATTATCGCCTACACCAAGCATATAAACTTTTTCACCAATTTTAATCAACTGCACGGATTTATTCGTACCTAAAACGAATCCGCCTATTTTTTGTATATTTCCATGTTGAACATTTGTGTAATTTTTCCGTTTTAAAAATAGAAGAATAATGTACAATAATACTAAAATTAAAAACAGTGCAAAGATCATTTTAATTATATTCATAAAAAAAGAAGAAGATCGTTGCTCACTATCTTGTAACAACATATCGTTTGATCCATCTATTTCTATACTTGTATGGTTTTGTAATTCCTCACAATCGCCATTTTCCTCCATGCAATCTTTTACATTCGGTAATACATTATCCGCATATGTAGCAACAGGAAAAAGTAAACAAATGAACATCATTGCTACAACAATCTTTTTCATTTGTATCACACTCTTATGCTAATGCTTTCGAAACAGCTTCAATCACTCGATCAGCTTGAAAAGGTTTTACGATAAAATCTTTTGCCCCGGCTTGAATAGCATCAATTACCATCGCTTGTTGCCCCATTGCGGAACACATAATAATTGTAGCGCTCGGATCTATTTCTTTAATTTCCTTTAAAGCTTGAATGCCATCTTTTTCAGGCATTGTAATGTCCATTGTCACTAAATCTGGAGTTAATTCTTTATATTTTTCTACTGCCACACTACCATTTTCAGCTTCACCTACAACGTTATAACCATTCTTCTCTAAAATATCTTTAATCATCATTCTCATAAATGCTGCATCATCTACAATTAATACTTTTTGTGCCATTATTATTTCCACCTTTATCCATTAATTTAATTTCATTAAACGATCTTTTGGACTGACAATATCTGTCACTCTTACACCAAAGTTCTCATCAATTACAACGACTTCTCCTTTAGCGATTAATTTATTATTCACTAAAACATCTACAGGCTCACCTGCCAGTTTATCAAGTTCAATAATTGCACCTTGAGATAACTCTAAAATATCCTCTACTGTTTGCTTTGTTCTTCCTAATTCAACTGTTACCGAAAGAGGTACATCTAAAAGCATATCTAAATTTCGTTTATTCGTTTGATTAAGAGGTGTTGGTTCAAATGCTTCAAACGCTGCATGTTGAATCGTTGAGTCAGGTGCAATATGGTTACCAATATGTTGAGGTTCCGATTGAGTCGGTGTCGGCTGCTCCATTTGTGCTGTTTCAACTTCTGTTTGTGTGACGCTTATGTCACTTTGTTGAGCAATATTCATGTCTTTCATAGTTGTCTCTTGATTAATTGGCTCTTCTGTAGGTTCAAGTAATTGATTGACTAAATCTTTTGCAAAATCTAGTGGTATCAATTGAAAAATATTCGAATCAATTAAGTCACCAATTTTTAAATTAAAAGCAACCCGGACTAATACATCTTCGTCACTACCTTTTGCCACTTCCTCTAGTTTATCAATGTCTTTATAATCAACTTGTGGTGGTGAGATATCTACACGTTTATTAAATACTGTAGACATGCTCGTTGCTGAAGATCCCATCATTTGATTCATTGCTTCTTGTACTGCACTTAATTCAATTTCCGATAGCTCTTCATTTGGTTGTAAGCCATTACCACCAAGCATAATATCTGAAATAATTGCGGCATCTTTCGCTTTCATTAAAAAGATGTTTTCCCCATCAAAACCATCACAATAATCTACTTGTAAACTTACGTGTTCATAGGGAAATTCCTCTTTAATCCCTGTCTTCTTTACAAACGAAACAGTCGGTGTCGTAATATCCACTTTTTGATTCAATAAAGTCGACAATGTCGTTGCTGAACTTCCAAAAGAAATATTACCAATTTCCCCCAGTGCATCCATTTCAAGAGGAGTTAAATATGTATTACTCTCATCTTCATATGTGATCTCCGAAGTACTATCATCTGTTACGTTTAATAATGCATCAATTTCTTCTTGTGTTAATTTGTTATCCATCACGATAAACTCCTCCTTTCTATATGATCCATCACTTGTACCGCTACTTTTTTATGTACAGTTCCAACTTGAACATGCATCTTTGGCTCTCCATTCACTTCTAATGTTAACGGGTCTTGAATCTTTTGATTTAAACTAATGATATCCTCTGTCGATAATTGTAATAACTCATTCACCGTAATATTTGATTGACCTAAAATAACTTTTGCCTCTAATTCTACTTTTTCCATATGTTTCGATAAAATGGCATATTTTTCAGGGTCACGTTCCTTTGTTGCGGACTCCATCCAATAGTGAGCAGATAATTTAGGTATAATTGGCTCTAACACTATATGTGGAATACAAATATTAATCATTCCTGATACATCGCCAATTTGTGTATTAAAGGAAACGACTACTACTGTTTCATTTGGCGAAACCATTTGTAAAAATTGTGGATTCACTTCAAATTCATCCAACATTGGGTCGATTTCTACGATTGTTGACCAAGCTTCTTGAATATTTACAACAGCTTTTTCGAACATCTGTGTCATTATAGTCGTCTCGATTTCCGTTAAACTCTCTGGCTGCACATCACTATTTCCTTTTCCGCCTAACAAACGATCCATCATACTGTAAGCAATATTTGGATTCACTTCCATCAAAATTTTACCTTCCAATGGTTCCATACTAATCACATTTAAAATTGTCATCTTCGGTATGGAACGGATAAATTCTTCATACGGAATTTGATCTACAGAGGCAACAGAAATATTTACATATGTCCTTAATTGGCCAGAAAAAAATGTCGTTAACAGCCTTGCATAATTTTCATGGATTCGTGATATACTTCGAATTTGATCTTTCGAAAAACGCAATGCACGCTTAAAATCATATACTTTTACTTTTTTATCTTCTTCTTCTTTCTTTAATTCTTCTGCATCCATTTCCCCAGATGAAATAGCTGATAATAAAGCATCTATTTCTGTCTGTGACAAAATTTCTTCAGACAATGTTCATCACCTCCATGACGGAGCAATCATTTATTGCATAATTTTACTTATTGTATATACGTCTTTAATTGTTCCCTCTGTCATAATCTCATTTAGTTTTTGTTGTAACACTTTTTCTAAATCGGCTAAACCTGCATTAAAATCTTCTTCCGTCATTACTGCCAGTTCTTTAATTAAAATATTTTTAATTTGGAATTCACGTTTTTCAATTTCTTTTAAACTAGCTTTGCTATCCATTATTAACTGGAATTGAATACGGACAAATACACCATCTTTTAAATCTGTCGTTACTTCAGGAGTTTCATAAGAAAATTCATTCATTTCATCAATAGATAATTCTTTACTTTCAATATTATTATTGTTGAAATAAAGAACGACTACGACGGTAATCATTGCAATGGCAAGTAATGATGCAACAGAGATCGCGGTTATTTTTAATACTTTACTCATCTTCATTCACCTGCTTTGTTAGAAAACCAATCATTCCAACTTGTCGATACATTTCTAATATTTTTCGTAAAACTTCTTCTTTATTCGTTTGAACGACGAATTTTTTCCCATTTAATAATGTAATCGTCGTATCTGGTAATGATTGTACCTGCTCCACCATAAATGGATTCAGATAAAATGTTTCTCCGTTTAATCTAGTTAATTCAATCATATTTGGCGAGTTGTAGCGAATAACGATTGTTTATATCGGTATTCCTACAACTCTACCTCCTCAATTTATCGTTTTAAGTTTACTAATTCTTGTAAAATTTCATCTGAAGTTGTAATAATTCTTGTATTCGCTTGGAAACCTCGTTGCGATACGATCATTTCTGTAAACTCTTCTGCTAAATCAACGTTTGACATTTCCAACGAACTTGCTGCAAGGTCTCCTGCCCCATTAATTCCAGGAGCACCATGTTGTGCTTCACCAGAGTTTTGTGACTCAATATATAAACTACCTCCGACCTTCTCTAGGCCTTCAGGGTTAGCAAAAATAGTAATTCCAATTTTTTGATCACTATTTGTACCATCTGCTGTCACGATATTTACATCCCCATTTTTGGCAATACTAAAGCTTTGTGTTGTACTAGGGTCGATTTGGATTGTACTATTATCATCTTGTAATAAAAAATATCCATCCGCTGTTACGACGTTTCCTGCATCATCTAGATAGAAATTACCCGCACGTGTGTAATAAATATTTTCCCCATCAGATACTTTAAAAAAGCCATCCCCTTCAATTGCAACATCTAATGGGCGTCCTGTAGATTGTAAGAATCCTTGTGTATGAATATTATCTACCGAACCAACTTGGGATCCTAAACCGACTTGCATTGGGTTAATTCCACCTCGTCCAGCCTCAGCGGCTTGTGCTCCTCTTGTCGTTTGTGACATCATATCTTGGAAAGTAACTCGTCCTTTTTTAAACCCTGACGTGTTCACGTTGGAAATATTATTCCCTATAACATCTAATTTTGTTTGAAATCCTCTCATACCTGAAATTCCAGAATACATTGAACGTAACATATTTTTCCCTCTTTCATTATTATTCACTATGTCTATCATTCCATAGTGGATAGCCTCTCCTAACAGAGTCCAGCTATATTAAAATCGTTCCATTAATATTAGTAAATATTCGATTATTCGCTTCTGTTTTATGTAATGCTGTAACGACTGTGTTGTTTTTTGCGCTAACGATAAGTGCCGCATCATTCACAACGACGAGAGCATCTGTGACACCTTTGTTCTTCGCTTCATTAAGTTTCGTTCCAATTTTTTCCCACGTTTGATCTGTTATATGAATATTTCTTTCTTGCATACGGAGTTTCGCATGTTTACTCACTTTTAATTCAGATGCTTGTTCAAAAATTGCTTTAAAGCTTGTACTAGCTGTTGGCTGTTTTTTAGTTGCCGAATGATTCACATAATGTTGCTGTATTGGATGTATGTATTTATGCATCCTTTTTACCTGCTTCATTTACTTTTAGAATTCCATCAGCAAAAACTTTTTGACCATTTTCTAATTCTAAAATAGCCCAGCCTTCTTGGGAACTAACTGCATTGACAACACTTGTGACAATCGTTTTTTCATTCGTCTCTTCATCAATAGATTCATATGTCACTTCTTTTCCGATCATATGACTATATTGAATAACAGGAGATACTAATTGATTTTGCACTAATGTATCTATAGAACTCGCCATATTCATCATTTGCTCTAAAGATGAAAATGTCGCCATCTGTGCAATAAAATCGCGATCTTCCATCGGATTCAATGGATCTTGGTTTTGTAGTTGTGTCATTAAAATTTTTATAAATTCATCTTTTCCTAACTCGGAACTAGGTGCACGATCTCTCGGTACGTTTGATATATATAAATCTGAATCAATTTTTGTCATTTTCTTCCTCCTCCCCTAATTGTTGCAACAATTGTTCAAAATCGATGGACGGAGTTTTTTTATCTTTCCGTTCGTCTTTATCTTGTTTTGGTTCTTCTTCATTTAATTCCTCTTCATTGTTTGAAAAGAATTCCTCATCAGAAATAGTTGGATCCTTTTCAATAATTACTTGATGCGGAGAAAAAAGATGTTTTAATTGATGTATGTTGCTCTCTAAAATTTTCTTCGTTGCATTGGTTGTAACAAATAATTCCACTCGCATTTCTCCGTTTACCTCAGCCATTCTTACCGTAATATGGCCTAATTGTGTTGGATTAATTTGTAACTGTAGTTGCATCATGCCATCTTGTTTAAAAATAGAACTTTTTTGGATAACAGTCGTTAATTTTGATACGAGTTGTTCTGATATTTCTTCTACTTTTCCTGTTTGACGAATATGTATATCGTATTGCTGTACTTCATCTATTGGTAGATTCGTTGGATTACTCATTTGAGTTGACATTACTGTATCGTTTATTTGTTGACTACTTTGTACGGTATCATATCGCTGAAAAGCTTGCTCCAACCAATTTGCGATAGTAGATTTTGTAATTATCGCATCATTTTGATACATATTTTGTGTTGTCATCTCTGTACGTTTTTCAAATGTTTTCACCAAAAGTTTAAAAGTCTCTGAAATTTTTTCTTCTTCTAATTCCTCTAATTGATTAAATAGTGCTTCTTTATCTTTCGTTGATAATTGATTCACTTTTTTTAATACGACGAGTAGCTGTTGCAAAGATGAAGGCTCATGTATTGTCTCTGTATGCATGTATCGAATAATCTCATTAGACAGTTGCATCACTTCTTCTTTTGTCATTTTTGAAAATGTTTGTCCAACATCTTCAAATGTATTCTTTGAAGCATACATATTTTGTTGTACGTCGAAATCAATGGTTGTATCACTATTTGTTAAAAACGTATGAATAGTAGGTTGAAACATGCTATTATCGATATTTTCATGTACGTCTTCCTTAACCAAGCTGTCTAGCTCATATGTTTCATCATGCTCACCGATAGAATGATCGGTTGTTTCTTCTTCGTCATTTTCTACCATTGGTTCTTTTTCGTTTGTAGATAATGCATTTACATCCTCTTTTTCATTGGCTATAAGAAATGTTTTGAAACTAGTATCCTGCTCATTTATATCCAATTCATTTTGCTGCATATTCGCATTTGTTCGTGTGAATACTTGCATAATTTCCATTCCATTCACCCCCTTCCAAATTATAAAATGGCAATTATTTCATCATTAACTTTGTCAATGTGGCAGCTCTTTTTGATTCCATTTCAGCTAAAATATTTCCTCTCACATCACTCGGGATGTTGGATAGAATTTGAATGGCGTCTTGGTCATTCATTTGCGTTATAATTGCAGCAGCATTTTCTGGTTCCATTTTCCTGTAAGAGGATGCAGCTCTTTTTAATGCTTCATTTCCGTCTTCTTCATCCTCTATGTTTTCTTTTTCGTTTTTCTGCTCACTTTTTTCTTTCTTTTTTAAATCTAACTCTAAATCATCTGCAATTGCCCGTAAACTTTCTACATCTTTCGATAGATCATTGATTTCTTCATCTTTTGATGCAATTAAATCCTCTTGTTTTTTAATTGTTTCTTCTAATTGTTCGACTTCATTACTCTTAATAAAAGAAGAAACAACCGGTACATCAGCTAATTTATCCTTCACATCAATGCCAACTAAAGTTAATCCGATGTACACAATCCCCACTGTTAGCATTAACGGGATGATAATTGCAAATATGATTAATAGAATTGGAGATTTCTTTTTTTCTTTTGTCATATTTTCACCTATTTTGGATCGAACTTGTAAACTGTCGGATGGACAGTTCATCCATTAATATATTTTCTTCTCGTATCAGTTCTTCCTGTCTTGCCTGTTTTTTTCGTTCAATAAGTTTTTCTATTTTTTTCATTTCAATATGTGTTTCTGTTAAATATGCTTGTTTTTCTAGCATTTTTTTTCTTGCCTGTTGCACATTTTGTTGTAATGTAGACGCTTTTCTCGTCATAGATTGTATGAACATCGATTGTTCTTTAATTTTTTCAATCGAAGTATATGTTTGCATATATTGATTCATCAATACTTCCGCATGTTCTTTCTTCTTTAATAATTCATATAATGCTGTTGCCTGTTTTTCAAATATTACAGTCGCTTCATTTTTTTCTTTTTGAGCAATCGTTTTTTCTTGCTCCCGTATTTGTAAAACCTTTTGCAATACTGCCACATTATCCATTACTGTCCACCTGCCAAAATAAGATGTAATTTTTCAATTGATTGTTCGAAAGTTTCTTGTTCATAAATTCCTTGTTTTAAATAATCAATAATAATCGGATAATATTTTATTGCTTCATCAATTTTAGGGTCTGTACCGTGACGATATGCACCAATCTGTATTAATTCTACATTTTCTTCATATGTTGCCATCAACGTTCTTATTTTTTGTACGGTTGTACGATGTGCTGGTGAAACGATATCATGCATCACCCTACTAACAGACTTCAGTATATTAATTGCTGGAAATTGCCCCATTTCAGCTAATCTTCTCTCTAGAACAAAATGGCCATCCAATATACCACGAACCGCATCTGCAATCGGTTCATTCATATCATCACCATCTACTAGTACGGTATAAAACGCTGTAATTGTTCCTTGTTCATTCGTGCCTGTTCTCTCTAACAATTTAGGTAATATGGCAAAGACCGATGGTGTATATCCTTTAGACGTCGGTGGCTCGCCTACTGCTAGCCCTATTTCCCGTTGTGCCATTGCAACTCTCGTAACAGAGTCCATCATTAAATTCACCTTATATCCTTGATCACGAAAGTATTCACTGATTGCCGTTGCAGTATACGCACCTTTAATTCGCATTAATGCTGGTTGATCGGATGTCGCAACAATAATAATTGATTTTTTCAATCCTGCTTCACCAAGGTCTTTTTCAATAAATTCCCTTACTTCACGACCACGTTCTCCAATTAATGCAATAACATTTATATCTGCGGCACTATTTCTGGCAATCATTCCTAATAATGTACTTTTTCCAACCCCACTACCTGCAAAAATACCTATACGTTGTCCTTCTCCTACCGTCAGCATAGAATCAATTGCTCGAATTCCCACTTGAATTGGTTGATCAATCGGTGGCCGACTCATTGGATTTGGTGGTTCATTTTCAGTGAAAACTTTTTTTAATCCTTTCGGTAAAATGCTATGGTTCAATGGTAACCCTAAAGCATCTACGACATGGCCAATTAAACTATGACCAATCTTTACTGTTAAAGGTTGATTGGTAGCTTCAACTAGACAACCAGGACCAATTTCAGATACTTCCGTATAAGGCATTAAAATGATTTTTTCATGATGAAATCCAACAACTTCCGCTAATATCGGTGATTGGCTTTTATTTTCAGGATGAATGATACAAACTTCTCCAATATTCGCTGCGGGTCCTAATGATTCAATCATAATACCGACAACACGAGTAATTTTTCCATAATATTTGTATGTATCTGTCTCTTCAATCGTCTGAATGCACGTATCAAAATCCATATTAATTCTCCATTATCTTTTCTTCTAACGCACGTTTAATTTGTTTCAACTGTGTATCTACACTAGCATCTATTTGTCCAAATGGATGACGGATCATACAATCATTTTCTTGTAAATTCGAATCTACATGTAAATAAAGCAATTCATCTTCATCTAACAATTGTTCTAACTCTTCTTTTTGAGCATGTAAGGAAGCGTAATGCATCGGGTGAACATATATAGATATAGTCGAAGTATCTTTTAAATGTCGCACTGCTTTTTCTACTATGCCTTTCATTACATGTTCATCCGTTTTAATTTCAGTATCAATGATCTTTTTCGCCACATGCATGGCTAACTGAACAATTGTATTAGAGTGTTTTTCAATCGTTGCTATGTAATCTAGCTCACTTTTTCGAACAATGTCATTCGCCTCATCCAAATAAGTTTGGTAATCGGTTTTCGCTTCGTTTTCACCATCGATATATCCTTCTTTATACCCTTGCTGTTTTGCCTGTTCAAATACAGTGATTTTTTCATTGGCAATCTTTTCTTTTTCCGTGGCAATATAGGTTTCTAACTCTTGGATAGACGTTTCCTTTTGCTGTTCTAAGGTAGCTAAAGTTTGTTCCAACACTTTAATTTCATTTACGATGTCATCTTTTGATCGGCTCTGACGACGTATCTCTTTATCTTGTGGAATATCCGCTTGAATCTTTTTAATAGAAATTACTTTTTTGTTTTCCAAATTTCCCTTTAGATTAGACAATAATATCGTCTCCTCCACCACGGGCAATTACGATTTCCCCAATTTCATCTAAGCGGCGAATCGTTCCTACAATACGTGTTTGTGCTTCTTCAACATCACGTAATCGTACAGGTCCCATAAATTCCATTTCTTCTTTAAATGTTTCCACCATACGTTGTGACATATTTTGGAAAATTACATCCTTTACTTCTTCACTTGCGACACGTAACGATAATTTCAAGTCTTCATTATCCACTTCGCGAATAATGCGTTGGATAGCGCGATTGTCTAAAATAACAATATCGTCAAAGATAAACATACGTTTTTTAATTTCTTCCGCTAATTCAGGATTTTGAATTTCTAACGTATCTAAAATAGTCCTTTCTGTACTTCGATCCACTTCATTTAACACTTCAACAACTGATTGAATACCACCTGTTTGTGTATAGTCTTCTGTTAAGGATGTCGAAATATTCTTTTCAAGTACATGTTCAATTTCCGTAATAATATCTGGTGGTGTGGAGTCCATCGTTGCAATTCTGCTTGCAATATCCGCTTGCACTTCTTCCTCTAATGAAGATAATATTTGTCCAGCTTGTTCAGGTTCTAAATAAGATAGGACAAGTGCGATCGTTTGTGGATGTTCATTTTGTATAAAATTAAGCACTTGATTCGGGTCTGCTTTCCGCGCAAAATCAAAAGGTCTTACTTGTAAAGAAGATGTTAAACGATTAATAATATTTGTTGCCTCTTGAGTGCCAAAGGCTTTTTCAAGCACTGTTTTTGCATATCCTACTCCACCTTGAGAAATATATTGTTGAGCAATGGCAATCTGATGAAATTGTTCCACTATAGATTCTTTCAAATCTGAATCTACCTTTTGAATAGTTGATATTTCCAGGCTTAAACGTTCTACTTCTTCTTCCGATAAATGTTTGTATACTTCGGCCGACACATCTGGTCCTAGTGAGATAAGCAAAATGGCTGCCTTCTGTTTTCCAGTTAATCTTTTCTGTTTAATACTCATACTCCTTTCCTCCTAATCTTCCGAAATCCAACTACGTAATAATTTCGCAAAGTCTTCCGGTTTGTCTTTCGCCATTTTTTCAAGTTGTTCTTTTTGAATGTCTTGGTCTGTTTTTGGTTGTTCTTCTAAATCTGATACAACTGCTGAATCTTCAGTTGTTATGTCAGACACCGTTACATTTTCTTCCACTATATCTTCTGTACGTTTCCTACGCATTACAAAGAAAATAATAATAATCGTTACAATAATGATTGCCACTACGATATATGGCCAAATTGTGGATGACCCTTCTTCAGACATATCAGCAGTTAATTGATCACGGCCATGGAACGTTTGAAAGACGATAGAGATTTTATCATCTGTTTCTATTTCTCCATAAGTTTTATCAATAGAAGTTGTAATCATCGATTCTAGAATAGAAGCCATTCCCTCTTCTACTGCGTTCAATTCTTGCTGCGTTAATTCCACTACTTCTCCGTCAATTACTCTCGTATTATCAACCATCACCTGAATACCTAAGTCACGAATTTTATATGGTGCTTCTGCAATTTCTTTCTTAATATTATTAAACTCATAATTAACGGTTTCTTTTGCTAAATCATAATCGCCACCTTCTCCTTGCATAACTCCAGGATAATTGGCAATATCTTCTTCCCCAGTACCAGCAACTCCACCAATTTCATCCGTTCCTTCAAATGTTTCTTGAATCGTTTCAATACTTACTGGAATTCCTTCCATCGCATCAATATCAACAGGTTCTACTAGGTCTTCTACACGATTTTCATTTGTGAAATCAATATCTGCTGTTACAGATGTTATTACTTTATCGACCCCAACAATAGCACTTAGCATTTGTTGTACTCGTTTTTGAATATCATTTTCAATTTCTGTTTTTACATCTTGTGTTGCTCCAATATGGTCTGCTTGATTTGATGCATATTGATCGAAGTATTCAAAGTTCTGATTCATAATGACGATATTTTCCTCTGGTAAATTCGGAATCGCTTTTGAAACGAGATGGTATAAACCTTTCATTTGATTCGGCTGAAATTCATAACCGTATTCTGTTTGAAGTACAATGGATACACTAGCATTTTCTGTCATGTCAGATACAAATACCGATTGTTCTGGTAAGTTAATCATCACATTTGCATCTTCAATTCCTTCCATACCTTTCATCAAGTTACTGAGCTCTGTTTGCATCGCATCTAACTTCATAATATTAAATTCATTATCGGTAATTCCCCATGAAGAGTTCTCACTAAAAAACGAATAATCGATATTCCCACTATTCGGAATACCTTCATTCGCTAATTCAACAATTAAAGTTTGTGAATGCTCTTCAGGTACTTTAATCGTCGTCCCATTATCGACTATTTCATACTGAATATTTCTTGTATCAAGTTCCTCTTTAATTTGACCTACCTCTTGTATAGATAGGTTCGAATATAAAGGAACGAAGCTATGCTTATTGGTTAAAACAGTGATAACGACAATTCCTACTATAAGTAAAATTGTCATACTTATGTATAATACTCTTTTAAAAATGGAAGTTTTATTCCAAGATAATTTAATTTGTTCCATAAATTGATTTAATTTTTCCTTCATTTATCACACCGGACTTTGTTTATATTTTCTATGTACTAGATTTGCATTCTCATCACATCATTATAAGCGTCGATTACTTTTTGCTGAATTTGGACTGTCGCTTCTACAGTAATTTTTGCTTTTTGCGCCGTTAACATGACGTCATGAAGATCTGTTGTTTCTCCACTCAAAAAGGCATTTGTCTTTACATCTGATTCATGTTCCACTGCACTAACTTTTTCTAATGCTTGTTTAAATATATGCTGAAAATTTGCTTCATTTTGTATTTTCTGTGGTGTTTGTTTTGCTATTTGCTCTTTTGGTGATATAGCAGACAGAGCGATTAGTTTCGTCATCATCATTCGTCCTTTCTTACGACCTACCAATTTCTAATGCTTTTAATAGCATATCTTTCGTTGCGTTTAATGCAGTAATATTCGCCTCATAAGAACGAGTTGCTCCCATTAAATCTACCATTTCTTTTAATGGGTCTACATTCGGATAAAGCACATAGCCTTCATCATTTGCATCTGGATGAGTTGGGTCAAAAATCGCTTTAAATGGCTCTTGATCTTGTACAAGCCCACTCACTTTAACTCCTTGTGAAGTTGCTTTTTGATTCATTTGTGCTTTACTCATATACGATTTAAATGAATGATTTTCTGGTTGTAGCACGACCATTTTTCTGCGATATGGTTCAAATTGACCATCTGGTAACATTGTCGCTCTTGTTGATTGTTGGTTAGCAATATTGGAGGAGGCTACATCCATTCGCAGTCTCTGAGCTGTTAAAGCACCAGCGCTTATATTTAATCCATGAAAAACTGACATTACTTCCCACCTCTTATCACCGTATTCAATAAGCCAAATTTACCATTTAAACGGTCAACAGCGCCACGATAATAAATTTGGTTTTTTGCTAATTCTGCCATTTCTTTGTCAACATCCACATTATTTCCACTGTGGTTATAGGATGTGTGGTTTTGATTCATTACTTTATAAGGTGTATGTATTCCATTTGAACGAATATGCTTGTCTTCCGTCACATGTAATTGAAGTTCTCCTTCTAACATGCTTTTGAATGTTACCTTTTGTGCCTTATAATTAGGTGTATCGACATTTGCAAGATTATTTGAGATAACAGAATTTTTCTTTGATGCATAATGCAATGATTGTTCTAAATTTTGAAATGTTTGATTAAATAGTTTCAACTGAATCCCTCAATATAAATTTTTTCTGAAATTTTTCATACCATCATTATTTTAGATGATGTTGCGACTAAAGTCCACTAATATTTCATCATTTTTAACTAATTTTTCATGATTATCACTGTATGTTCAAATTTTTTTAAGTTTTTTTCAAATTTAACCAATTAAATACAACGAAAAGTCCTAAATATATTCAAATACAAATAATATATTACACTAGAAGTATTATGTATTAGCCATTTTTTTCATTATTCTGAAGTTATATAGGCAAAATGTAATGCAAAATTTCGCCTGTTTTCTTCTTAGAAATAATGACATACGGCCTAATTTACATGCTTCCCTTATGTAACAAACAAAAAACACCTTTAAAGATAGAATTTTCACTCTAACTTTAAAGGTGTTGATTCCAAACATATGCTCATGTAGAACATGCCATCTTCTAGTGGCCTTTATGTTTCATTTAGTTCGTACTTAACTTTTCTAATTCTTGTAAAAATCTTTCATTTAGAACTTTGATGTACGTACCTTTCATTCCTAATGAACGTGATTCAATTACACCAGCACTTTCTAATTTACGAAGTGCATTCACGATAACCGAACGTGTAATACCAACTCTGTCAGCTATTTTACTCGCTACCAATAAACCTTCTGTTCCATTTAACTCTTCGAAAATATGTTCAATCGCTTCTAACTCACTAAATGATAATGAATTAATTGCCATTTGCACGACTGCTTTACTTCGAGCTTCCATTTCGATTTCTTCTGCTTTTCCTTGTAAAATTTCCATTCCTACAACTGTAGCACCATATTCTGCTAATAATAAGTCATCATCATGGAAACTACCGCTTAAACGTCCTAAAATTAACGTTCCTAAACGTTCTCCTCCACCAATAATCGGCACAATTGTCGTTAATCCATCTTTAAATAATTCTCGATTTTCGTACGGGAAAACAGATAACGGCTGTTCAATATCGATATTAGGTGTCGTTTCTGAAATATGAAAAAGTTCTCTCGTATATTCCTCTGGGAATTGTCTTTCTTCTAACATTTGTTTAATTCGATCATTTTCAACTTCTTGGTTAATTGCAACGCCTAATAAACGACCTCTTCTACTTAATACGAACACGTTTCCGTTTATTACCTCTGATAGTGTACGTGACATGTCATTAAAATTTACCGGCTTTCCTGCAGATTTTTGTAATAATGCATTGATTTTTCTTGTTCTCTCTAATAATTCCATATTTTGTTCATCCTTTCAAAGTTACGATTTCATTTTATAGTATAAATTGACTTAAATTACGATCTTTGACGATATCATTTAATTTTTCATCGACATATTGTGCGGTAATTTCCACCACTTCTAGATTGATCTCTGGTGCCTCAAATGATAAATCTTCTAATAATTTTTCTAAAATAGTATGCAATCTTCTTGCACCAATATTATCTGTTTCTTGATTTACCTCATACGCTATTTCAGCAATTCTTTTAACAGCTTCGTCCGTAAACTTCACTTCTATACCTTCTGTCTGTATCAATGCACTATATTGCTTCAGCAATGCATTAGAAGGTTCTGTTAAAATTTTCACAAAGTCATCTGTCGTAAGTTTGTTGAATTCTACGCGAACAGGAAATCTTCCTTGTAATTCTGGGATCATATCAGAAGGCTTCGCAATATGAAATGCACCAGCCGCAAAAAATAAAATATGGTCTGTTTTTACAGGTCCGTATTTCGTCATAACAGTTGAACCTTCCACAATGGGTAGAATATCTCTTTGCACCCCATCACGAGATACACTCGGACTATTCGTATCAGCGCCAGCTATTTTATCGATTTCATCAATAAACACGATACCAGCCTGTTCTGCTCGCTCAATTGCTTCTTGTTGCGCCTCATCCATATCAATCAATTTTTGCGCTGCTTGTTGCGTTAATACTTTGCGTGCATCCCGAACAGATAATTTACGTTTTTTCGTTTTCGTCGGCATTAAATTTGAAAAAGCATCTTGCATATTCATTCCCATTTGTTCCATGCCAGAACCTTGTAACATGTCAAACATAGAAGGTGATTGTTCTTCGATATCTACTACTACCGTTTTATCTTCAAGTTCACCTAGAGCTAATAACTGTGTTAGT
>DXHX01000170.1 GCA_019113205.1 Candidatus Pseudogracilibacillus intestinigallinarum
GGTGTGACAATCGTACCTGAAAATTACATCCGTTCCTTCCATATTGACTCATCTCAAATTAAACATTTTGACAATGACCGTTTATCCCGCACTGTCTATATCGCCTTTTTAAAAGGGCGTTATTTACCACCTGTCATCGAGCAGTTTATTGATATAACGAAAAACTTCTTTTACGAAAATAACGCTTAAAGAAAAACACGAACGATTGGCTACTCATGTAAAGACCAGATCGTTCGTATTTTTTTATAAAATGTCCTTTAATAGATCGATGAATTGCTTGTTTTGCTCATGTGTACCGATAGAAATACGAACATAATTTTGTAATCCCCAACCTGCACATGGACGAATAATGAATCCTTTTTCTAAAAGCTTTTCAAAAAGTACAACACCATCTTGTTTCATATCAACGAAGATAAAATTCGTATGTGATGGGTAAACCTTACACCCTAATGCTGCTAATTGCTCTGTTACAAATAACTTTTCTTCACGATTCATCTTCATATGTTTTTCACCAAATGCCACATCTTTTATACTTTCGACTGCACCGGCTATTGCTACACGATTTAATGCAAATGGTTCACGTAAACGAAGCATTGGTTCTAATACTTTTTTCGTTCCTATTGCATAACCAACACGTAAACCTGCTAAACTATAAAACTTAGAAAATGTACGAATCGTTAAGACATTATATCCTGCTTTGAATAAATCAATTCCAGTTTTATATCCTTCTACATCTACATATTCGATATACGCCTCATCTAAAACTACTAATACATCTTTTGGCACATCGCGAATAAATGACTCAATTTCCTCATGATCAACGATTGTTCCTGTTGGATTATTCGGATTACAAATAAATATTAATTTCGTTTTCTTAGTAATCTTTTCTTTCATTTCATGTAAATCAAACGTAAAATCATCACGTAATGGAACTTCCACTGGAACACCGCCCATCAATAATGTCGAAGAACGGTAAGCCGGAAAAGTCGGTGTGCAATAGAGCACTTCATCTCCCTCATTAACATAAGCACTAACAACGATGGATATAACATTATCCGCACCATTTCCCGTTATAATTTCATCCGTATTTACGTGATAAGTTTCTGCTAATACTTCTCTTAATGCACTTGCAGACGTATCAGGATACAAATGTGTTTCAAGCACTGCTTTTTGCATTGCACGTTGTGCTTTTTCGGAAGGTCCTAAAGGATTCTCATTCGAAGCAAGACGATGCACTTCCTCTAAGTTATATTGTTGTTTTACCTCTTCGATCGATTTACCTGGAACATATGCGGCAATTTGTTCCACTTCTTTTCTCCATTCCATTTAAAACACCTCTTTCATATTAACGCTCATAAAATAATTGTAAAATATTACTTACTTCATCAGAAACAATTTGAATAATTCGTTCCCCAAATTGTTTCGTTGCTAATGTAGGGTCATCAGAAAAACCATCCATCGTTTCCCATATATTATTAGGGGTTAACAAAACATATGCTGGAAATTCAAGTGCAACCTCCTGACGATTTGGATCACCTTTTTGCAGTTTCGATAAGTCAACATATTGTTCCTCTACTGCCATCATAATCGATGTTTCAAATTGTCCAGCGTGTCCAACATCAAACACGTCATTTTTTTCTTTAAAAACTGTTAAAGTATCTTGTGCTACTTCCCAATATGACGCAGCACCAATATAATGTGTCGAATATTGTTCATGTAAATCTTTCATCGCTATTCGAATAATTTCTCCATTCCCACCATGACTATTTAATAAGAAAATCTTCTTAAAACCACTTTTTATGACACTTTCGACAACGTCCTTTAATAATTGTAGCAATGTTTCCACAGACAAGGAAATTGCACCAGCATATAAAAAGTGATGCGGCGAATAACCAAACGGAATATGGGGCCCTAACACAACTGGTATGTGGGCTGATGCTTTTGTTACACTTGCTTCCCCTATCGTCGTCATAATGACATTATCCGTATGTACAGGAAGATGCGGGCCATGTTGCTCCATCGCACCTATCGTGACGACTACAACACTTCCCGCATCTGCTGCACTCTTCAATTGTTCTCGTGTCATCGTTTCCCACTTTTTCAACATAGACACCTCAATTTCAAATTAGAGTAATAAATATGCAATTGGTGTAACGATAATAATGGTTAAAATCGTACGCTCAATCCAAATCACGATTAACTTCGGAATACTTACAGGAATTTCTGTCGCTAAAATACAAGGAATGAGCGCAGAGAAAAACAGAATTGCCGATACAGATACAACCGCAGTTACGAATTTCGTAATTAATGGTGCATCCACTACAAGTAATGATGGTAAAAACATTTCTGCAATTTCAATCGCTGACGCTTTCGCTGCCAACAATGGCTCAGGTACTTGCATTAACCATGTAAATGGATAGAAAATATAGCCAATAATATCAAATAATGGTGTATATTCAGATAAAACAAGCCCTAATAATCCAATTGACATAATCGATGGTAAAATTGCCATCGTCATTTCAAACCCATCTTTAAAGTTAATCCAAATATTTCTCGGTAAAGATGGTGCCTTATCTGCTACTTCCATCGCTTGGCTCCATGCGACCTTTAATTTATCTTTTTTGACAATTTGTTCTGGATGCCCTTCTTGTCCTTCATAATAGTCATCACTTAATTTACTTAATGGCCAAATACGAACAGTAATCGCCGTTACTAGAAATGTGACGACTAATGTGACCCAGAAATAAATATTCCAAATATCCATAATATCTAAAGTTTTCGCGATAATAATCATGAATGTAACTGAAACTGTCGAGAATCCTGTAGCGATAATGGTCGCTTCACGAACAGTATACATCCCTTTTTTAAACACTCGGTTTGTAATAAGTAAACCGATTCCATAACTACCTACGAAAGAAGCAACAGCATCAATCGCTGATCGTCCCGGTGTTTTCCAAATCGGTCGCATCACTGGTTGTAAAAATACTCCTACAAACTCTAACAACCCATACCCAACTAATAATGCTAAAAATACCGCACCGACAGGTACAATTAACCCTACTGACATTACTAGTTTATCAAATAAGTACGGTGCCATATCTGGGTCTGCCATCCAAGCAGGAGCGAAATCGAACACTAACATTATCGTAACGACTGCTCCAATTACTTTAAAAATAGATAAAATGATTTCGACAATATTTTTATTCCACGTCTTTTTCAAAAACGGATAGGCCGCTCCCATAATAATAACAATTAAAATATAATAGGGAATTGCTGGCCCAAACGTTTCCTTTAAAAACGTAACAATATGGTCTAGCGGAATCGTTCGGTTATCATTGATCGTAATCGGGATAAAGAAAGTGAATATTCCGATAAAACTAAGTACAAAAAACTTTATATAATTGCCCGTGTTATAAATGCTCTTCTCATTTCCCATTTTTACTCTTCCTTTCAATCATAATATATAAATAGAACGCTTTCATAAATTAATTGAAAATACGTACATTTAATACAATTCAGTATATGTCAAATTAGCTATATACACAAATACTAAATGACTATAGATTTATAGAATTTAATTATAAATGCCTTCCTAACAGGGCAATATTTTATTATCTTTGTATAGCAAATAAGGCAAATGCCCTTCTCCATTCACACACAGACATAAAAAAGCGACACAAGCATGTATAAACTAGCTTGTATCACTTTATTTGATCATAAAATTATCTTAAAATTTCTCATGAAACCAATCTTTCGCTCTTTCTACTTCTCCTTGCACTAACTGATGCCCGCCAGGTGTCCAAAAAACCTCTACATCTGCTTGAACTTCCGCTAATAATGTTTCTAAATCTAGAGACTCTTGCGCTGGACACATCGGATCTAATTCTCCCGCAGTTATTAATACATGTACCTCTTTTAAATTAGGTAATGAAATTCCACGGCGCGGTACCATCGGGTGATGTAAAACCGCTCCACTTAATGCATCTTCATAATGGAATAATAAACTTGCAGCGATATTTGCACCATTCGAATAACCGATCGCTACGATTTTTGTACGGTCAAAACCGTATTTTTGCGATGCTTCATCTAAAAACTCATACAATTCTTTCGTTCTAAAAATAAGGTCTTCTTCATCAAACACACCTTCTTCAAGCCGTCTAAAAAATCGTGGCATACCATTTTCAAGAACATTTCCTCGTACACTTAAGATAGATGCCTCTGGTGCAACCATTTTTCCTAATTGTATTAAATCATGCTCTGTTCCACCTGTTCCATGTAACAAAAGTAAAGTTATATCAGAGGAGCCTTTTTCAAATATATGTTTCATGCAATCATTCCTTTCTAGTTTATCCATACTATTTCCTGGGTAATATTTCATGTAATTATCTCTATTTCGAACTTCTCTATTTAATCATAGTGAAATTTGTGTATAAAGTCAAAAATTTAAATCGACATTTACTTCAATAATTTTGCATTTATTGCTACGATAATCGTACTTAAACTCATCAATATTGCTCCTACTGCTGGACTTAATACGATGCCAACTGGGGCTAACACCCCTGCAGCTAATGGGATAGCGGCAATATTATATCCAGATGCCCACCATAAATTTTGCACCATTTTTTTATATGTTTTATTAGATAAATCCAGCAACTCAACTACATCTACCGGATTACTTTTAACTAATACAATATCTGCCGATTCCATCGCAATATCTGTTCCCGCACCAATAGCAATACCAATATCAGCAGTCGCTAAAGCCGGTGCATCATTCACGCCATCCCCTGTCATCGCAACTTTCCTATTTTCATCTTTTATTTCTGAAATTTTTTCCGCCTTTTCATTTGGCAATACTTCCGCATACACCTTTTCTACCTCTAACTGTTCGGCAACCCAATTTGCGACCTTATGATTATCTCCAGTTAAAATAATCGATTCGACTCCTCTTTCTTTCAATGTATGGATTGCCTCATTTGCAGAAGAACGAACAATATCAGCTAATGCAATCATCCCTATCAGTTTCCCATCTAATATACCAAAAATAACTGTTTTTCCTTCTTCCGCTAACGATTCATACTTCTCCTCATCAAACGATACATTTTGTTTTTTTACATAACCAGGACTGACAGCTAAAATACGTTTGCCATCTACCATCCCTTCAATCCCGGCACCAGTAATAGATTCAAAATTATCCACTTTCATAAGTGAGAGCTCTCTGTTTCTCGCTTCATTCACAATCCCATTTGCAATCGGGTGTTCTGAATGTTGTTCGACACTCGCTATCCAAGAAAGCAGTTGTTCCTCTTCCATATCGTCTGTTGGAATCATGTCGGTTACACCAAATTTACCTTCTGTTAATGTACCGGTTTTATCAAATACGACTGTATCTACTTTACGGGCTAATTCAAAATTAGCTCGATTTCGTATAAGCAATCCTTTTTCTGCTGCCAAAGACGTAGATACCGCAACTACTAATGGAGCTGCTAACCCAAGTGCGTGTGGACAAGTAATAACCATGACTGTCACCATTCGCTCAATCGCCGTGTCAAAACTAAACCCAAACGAAATCCAAATAACAAACGTTATAACTCCTGAAAAAATAGCAATATAAAATAATCCTTTTGCCGCTTTATTCGTTATATCTTGTGTACGTGATTTAGACTGTTGTGCTTCCTTAACAACTTGAATCACTTGTGATAAGTATGAAGCTTCACCTGTTTTTTCCACTTGAATCGTTAATGACCCTTCATTATTAATCGAACCACCAATTACTTCATTTCCTTTTTCTTTTTCAACTGGTACAGATTCGCCCGTTAACATTGACTCATCAATCGTCGTCGCTCCTTCTAGAATAATCCCATCGATTGGAATTTTTTCACCCGGTTTGACGACCACTTTATCCCCTTCTAATAAAGAGTCAAGTGGTACTTCTTTTATATCACCATTATCTTCTAACTTATTCGCCTTATTTGGAAGTAAGGCTACTAATTTTTCCAAAGCATTCGAAGCACCCATCACCGAACGCATTTCAATCCAATGTCCAAGTAGCATAATGTCAACTAATGTCGCTAACTCCCAAAATAGATTATGACCATCAAATCCGAATACAACGAAAACACTATAAACATATGCAATTGTGATCGCTAAACCAATTAACATCATCATTCCCGGATTTTTTTCTTTCGCTTCATCGACAGCCCCTTTTAAAAATGGCCATCCACCATAAAAGAAAATGACAGATGATAATACAAATAAAATGTAAGAATCATACGTAAATCGCCAATCAACAGATAAAAACTGTTGAATCAATGGAGACAAAATTAAAACTGGTATTGTTATAATAATCGAAACAAAAAATCTTTTCTTAAAATCTTCTACCATTTGGCCATGATCATGATGGCCATGATGATCATCATGATGACTATGATCTGTTCCATGTTGTTCTTCATGATTGTGTGTCATTGCTTTGTCATGTGTAGAATGTTTCATAGCATTTCCCTCCTACTCTATTTATACCCGACAACATATTAGCTATAACAGGTATCAACTACTTTCATTAGAGAATTCTAATATGATAAACTACAGAAAAGGCTTGCGGTACTATGCGAGAAGCAAAATAAATAATGATTGCATGATCAAATTGTAATAAAGTATAAACGATGGCAGTGAGGTTCATCTGTTGGTTGGATAAATCCGATCCGCTGAATGCATCCACAAGAGGAGAAAAATAACAAAGTATAGAAAAAATAAATTATTAGGCAAGAAAAATGGTTTAAACATATTATATAAGGAGGACTTCATATGGAAATTGAAGGAGATATTGTGACGAAAAACTCCCCTAAAAAAGGGATGCTAAAAACATGTCGATTGCCCTCGCAGAAAATGATGTCGCATATTTTACCGAACAGTTAAGTAATAATGCAACATGGGAAATCATCGGCAATCGAACTATTAAAGGAATAGATGATATTCAAGAAGCTTTACATGCCCTACACGACGGAAAAACGACCGTCTTACATTTAGACCATATTATTACACACGGAAATGTTGGATCAACGAATGGACATTATATACAAAACGGGAAGAAAATTGCCTTTAGCAATATATTTCAATTTGGGACATTTCGTAAACAAGCAAAAATTAAAAAAATAACTTCCTATTTCATTTACGTATAAAGTTAAAACCGCTACCTAATGATACTGCCTCCTCAAATTTAGAGTAGAAAATCTAATTTGGAAGGTCACAACTGTAAGGTTAGCGGTTTTTTATTTAATTCCTCTATTGAAACTTGTCGCGTAAATCTTTTTTTAACACTTTTCCACTCGGATTTTTCGGAAGTTGTTCCACATAATGGATTTGTTTTGGTACTTTAAAACTTGGTAAAACGGCTTTACAAAACTCCATAACCGCTTCCTCCTTTATTATCTGTCCATCCTTTTGAACAATGACAGCAGCGATTGCTTCAATCCAATAATCATCTTGCACACCAATAACCGCTACTTCTGCTACTTCTTCCATCTCATAAATGACTTCCTCCACCTCACGACTCGCAACATTGATCCCCCCTGTATTAATCATATCTTTTTTCCGATCGACAATCGTGATATATCCTTCTTCATCCATGACACCTAAATCGCCACTATGAAACCATCCGTTCTGAAACGCTTCAG
Organism: Candidatus Pseudogracilibacillus intestinigallinarum; assembly: GCA_019113205.1. Lineage (GTDB taxonomy): Bacteria > Bacillota > Bacilli > Bacillales > Amphibacillaceae > Pseudogracilibacillus > Pseudogracilibacillus intestinigallinarum. The sequence continues at coordinate 7,671 of DXHX01000170.1, forward strand.
ACGTTTTATCTGGATTATTCAAATAACCAATCATCGCATGTGGCGTCCGATGCACAATTTCTCCTATTTCACCACGTGCGACTTCTAATCCATCATCATCGACAATTTTCGTTTCAACATGTAATGCCGGTTTACCAGCAGAACCTAATTTTCTTAATTGATCTTCTGGTTGTAATGCTGTTGCAAGCGGCGCAACTTCGGTCTGTCCATAAAAATTCCAAAATTTCGCATTCGGCAATCGATCCGTCAATTCTTTTAAAACCTCTCGTGGCATAATTGCCGCTCCATAATAGCATTTTTCTAATGTCGTTAAATTAAATGCATCAAACTTTGGATGGCGTAACATAGCAATCCACACAGTCGGTGGTGCAAACAATTGATTCGCACCATAACGTTCAATCGTCTCCATCATTTTTTCCGGACTCGCTACATCTAAAATAATCCCTGTTGCCCCAATATAAATACTCGGTCCTAAAAACACATGTAATTGAGCACTATGATAAAATGGCAATGCATGCACGAAAATATCATCGACATCTATATACCCATCAATAACACAACTAACATATTCATGAATAATACTTTTATGTGATAACATGACACCTTTAGGATCCGATTCTGTTCCACTCGTATATAAAACATGTGCTAAATCATCATCTAAAATTGTCTCTTCCACATGATCTATCGGCTGACTTTTTTGTAATGCATCAAGCAAAATCCATACGTCTGATTCTGGGGTCTCAAGCGATTCTATAACAAACCGATGTCGAATTTCTAATCCTTCACTCGCATCGTCTAACACCGTAATAAATTCGCTTTCTGCAAACATGCCAATCACTTCAGCGTCCTTTAAAATGTATGCAATATCTTTTTCCTTTAACATATAATTCATCGGTACCATTACCGCGCCGATACGAGCAAGAGCAAATGTAACGATAACAAAATCCAAATTATTTTTCGACAGAACTGCTAATCTGTCACCTTTTTTCACCCCATCATGCCATAGACCATTTGCCGTCTGATTTACGAGCATATCTAATTCTTCATATGTTATATCACGATCTTTATACAAAAATGCTCGCTTTTTCGGATACCTCGCAACTGTTCTCGTTAATAAATCACCTAACGTATTACGTCTCGTTCGTTGAATTTGCTTATCCAATTTATAATTCCCCCTTTATTATTTTATATACAGATTATGCAAACGCTATCATTTAAATTATTTATACCCGTAAAAAGTTCTATAAAACGTATAAAATAAAGTAAAATTTTATGTAACTTACATATTCCATGTATAAAAAACGCTCTAATAATGTTATACTAAAATTGTCGAATTACCTTTAGAGGCATGAACTTATGATGAAAAGGGGTATGAATATGAGTGGATTATCAAAGGAAGCTAAACTATTTGTCGAAAATGCAGTACCATTACGAACACTTCATCAAAAAAATTATGAAGAAGCTAGAGAAATAATGGCGGCAGGAGCACCTTTTGAAGCCGAGCTCGACCCTATTGGCAACATCGTGGATGAAACGATTAAAGTCGATAAAGGAGAAATAACGTTACGCATATATACACCGAAAAGCGAAGGACCCTTTCCAATTATTATATATTATCATGGTGGCGGTTGGGTTACAGGCGACTTAAACACTTCACATATTAGTTGCCAGATGATTTGTGCAAAAACAGAACATATCGTCATTTCTGTCGATTATCGTTTAGCACCAGAGTACCCTTTTCCAGTACCGGTACAAGATGCATATGCTGCATTTACATGGGTACATGAAAACGCTAAAGAATTAAATGGTATTCAAACGAATATATCTGTTTGTGGAGATAGTTCTGGTGGGAACTTAGCGACAGTTACAGCTATTGCAACTAGAGAAAATAAAGGACCAAAAATTAATGCACAAATTTTAATTTATCCTGTTACAGATTTAACGATGTAATCTGATTCATACGACCAATTTAAAGAAGGTTTTGGATTGACGAAAAACCTAATGCAATGGTGTATAGATTATTATGTAACAGATAAAAATGATGTACTAAATCCAGTAGCATCCCCATTGTTTCATGACAATCTAACCGATTTACCACCAGCGCTCATCATTACTGCAGAAAACGATGTACTTCGTGATGAAGGAATTCGCTATGGCAACAGATTAAAACATGCAGGTGTGCAAGTAAAACAAATTACGGAGGAAGGACTTGTCCATAACTATTTTACAACACCTGAAGTATTCCTCGAACAAATTAAAAAAACAATTAATGATATTGACACATTTTTGAAGAAAATTGTGAGTGAATAACAAACAGTTCACGATGTATTTCATACAGAAGGTACATTGTGAACTTTTTTGTTTAATCCTTTCTCAACACTAACATTTTTGGCTCTACAATATTTGGTGTTGGTGGAAAAAATCACTGGCACCTTTTTTATGCATAAAAATAGAAAACAAGTGAATTTCCCTTTAGAATTAAAGTCGACCAAAACCAAATCCAGGAGGGAAATCACTTGTCTCATTCTAATAATATAAAATTACTGCTTGATATACAAGATAAGAACATCGAAGTTGAAGAAAATGCTGTAGAATTAAGGTCATATCAAGGAAGAATGGCTAAATTCATTACAGCTAAATTAACATATACACCAGCATATTGCGAGTGTTGTGGAGTTAAAAACGAGGATTACACGATTTACAAAAATGGGACGAAAACATCACGGATTACATTGCCTATTTCAGGAGTTTATACAA
>DXHX01000171.1 GCA_019113205.1 Candidatus Pseudogracilibacillus intestinigallinarum
ACCATATCGTTCATTAATTAGGTAAATGAACTGTGTTACCAAACCCCTCATGCGAAGCTAGTCTATGCATAACGAACCTCTCTCTATAATTGATCCAGAATGCATCTTTTTATATTTTATGTGAAAAATAATGGGAATATGAATAAGATCAATGGTTAAAACACTTTTTTCCAAAATTTGGAACACTGTAAAAAGAATGAAAAGAATTGGTCGCCAATAACCATCTGCTTTTTATTCAATTCATGAACACCCCTTCAAAGGCAAATGAGAAAGAATTGCAATTTTTCATGTTTGCAAATTTAAATAAATCCTTCCATTATCTGTATTAACCAAAATGATTTTTGGGAATTTCTTCTTAAAACATCCAAACAAAATATGATTACCCAAGGCTTTATAAAGCGACAGCCAAACTATGCGGAAGATGCTTTAACAGAAGAGGAAAATTATTCGTACAGGATATCTATGAATTCATCTCTTATTTAGAGGGTTTTTATTTTCTACAAGCGGACGTAGCATTTGCATTAGAAAAAAACGAATGGGATATGTATATGATATGGGGGCTTTATTTGGCATTACCGAATTCTTATATGAACAATCGACCGCTTTTCTATCACATCATCCGGCTGCATAGTATCAATTTGGGGAGACAATCATTCAAATAACGAATAAATAAGAACGAACAATAGAGAGTCGCTATCTTCCTTTCTATTGTTCGTTTTCCTATTTATTTTTTAAATTTTAATAAATACAAACCAATGGCAATTAACGCTACTGGCCAAAAGGTTTCTAAAAATTCTACGACGCCATAAATCCATGTAAACCAAGAAGGCAAACTAACAGAAAAAATCATGAAAAAGGCAATCGTTAATAAAATAACACCTGGAATAAAGCCTTTTTTCGTTCGCCAAAATCGAATCATATATGCAAGCCCAAAAATGAGCGCAAAAATAGACCAATGATCAAACCAAAAACGATAATTTTCAATACCGTGAAAATGTATGCCTAATCCAGTAAGAATGACTCCAATAAATATATCATCCTCATTTTTTATCGTAAATCCATGAATTAAATATGCAATTCCAACAATAAGTAAAAATGTTGGCCATGAATAGAAATTAGCAAATAATTGTAAATCTAGTTGACGAATTAAAAAATACGTTCCAAATCCTATTAATAAGTAGGCAACAAATGCGTGTTGCTTTTTCATCATTGAAACATTCCTTTCCTTCCAAACGGATCATTCATAAACTATATTTTACCACATACAATATAGAAAAGTCTTTTTAACAGGGGGAATGATTGTGATGGAGGAAAACGAAGTAATGTATATCCCAATAGAAGAATATATTCATGTTTCCAATGATATGAAAATTGATGAGATGATGCAAATATCTTTGGAGCCGAATATTATTATGCAAATGAAACATGACTTCATTTTATTAAAAGGTGATTTAATTTTACAAGGAAACTATCGTTTGCTAGAAAATGAAGAACCGTTTGATAGAAAAGAACCGCAAATGGAACAAGTACAATTATTAGGTGAAAATAAAGCAATGTTTTTGCATGCATTCCCGATTGAAATTGCGATTGAGAAATCAAAAATTAAAAATTTAGATGATGTTTCCATGCAAATGGAAATGTTTGATTATACAATAAAAAATCCTGTTACGATTCATCTAACAGCAAATGTTATGATAAATGGTATCGATCAAACGGCTTCACAAAAAAAGCAAGTGGAAGGGGAAAAAGAACCTGATGTTATTTCGACACAGCTTCATTCTGATGAAAGAAAAACAGATAAAGTAAACCAAAACAAAAAAGAGGAACAAGCAGAAGAAGCAGTATATGTAGATGGGGTGGATGACATATATAGAGAAGAAGAGGAAGAGGTAGAAACACCTGTCACTATCGGTTTTTCATCGAATGAACGGGAAATAGATAATATAGCTGAGGAAGAAGCGATTGCAGAAGAAGTGGTAGAAGAAGAAACAACAAAAAGTCCTGTCTCGTTATTTCATATGTTATTTTCTAATGATGATGAGACAGAACAATATGAACATGTGAGGATGTATATTACGCAAGAAAATGATTATTTAGATAAAATTGCGGAAAAATATGATTTGTCTGTTTATCAATTAATGAAAGATAATGATTTAACAGAAGATATTGTTGAAGCAGGACAAATTTTAAAAATAAAAACGAAGAAAAAGCCATCTTAAAGCCACTGTACATAAAAAAGAATGAACAAAATAATAAGTAATGTTAAAATAATTAAATCGAGCGTTGTTGTTATAAACAGTGTACGAATTAGCTGAAAAACGAGAATGGGCACGATTGCTTTTTCCAATATATTCACTATTTTACATAACCATGTTGGCAATTTATAACGATAAAATTTCCCCATATTGTTCACCTCTTGCCATACTATATGTATAATACGCAACAGATGGGACACAATTATTGTAAAAGTTGCAAAAATCATTGTAAAAGTTTAAAATAATAATAACTGTATAAGAGAAATGTAGTGCGAGGGAAGAGTATAAAACATGTTATATTGCCAGAGAAGAAAACAATTGCTGAGAGTTTTCTATATACATTTTTAGAAGGTCGCCCTTAAGACAGCTTTTCTGAAATAAAGTAAGAAAAGAACGGTTCGTACACGTTACGTACATTATGAGTGTACAAGGAAACTTGTAAACATAGGTGGTACCACGGAAATAATACTTTTCGTCCTATTTAGGATGGAAAGTTTTTTTATTGCAAACTTTAGGAGGCTATGAAAATGAGTGAAAACAATCATGTAAATCTTCCACCAAAATATGATCATTTAGCAATTGAACGTGATCGTTATAGTTTTTGGTTAGAAGGGAAATTTTTTGAGGCAACAGGAGATACGAATAAAACCCCATTCTCAATCGTTATTCCTCCGCCAAATGTTACTGGTAAATTACATTTAGGACATGCTTGGGATACGACGATGCAAGATACGATTTCGCGTATGAAACGAATGCAAGGGTATGATGTATTATGGTTACCTGGAATGGACCATGCCGGAATCGCAACACAGGCTGTAGTAGAAGCAAAATTAAAAGAGACAGAAGGGACATCACGTTATGATTTAGGTCGTGAGAAATTCGTTGATACGGTTTGGGACTGGAAAGAAGAGTATGCTGACCATATCCGTGAACAGTGGGGCAAATTAGGATTAGGCCTAGATTATACACGGGAACGTTTTACACTAGATGATGGCTTATCTGATGCAGTGCAAGAAGTGTTCGTTAAATTATACGAAAAAGGGTTAATTTACCGTGGAGAGTATATTATTAATTGGGACCCTGCAACGAAAACCGCATTATCTGATATTGAGGTTATTTATGAAGAAGTATATGGTAAATTTTATCATATGCGTTATCCGATTAAGGATAGTGAAGAAACAATTGAAATTGCAACAACACGACCTGAAACGATGTTAGGAGATACTGCTGTTGCCGTGCATCCTGAGGATGAACGTTACAAACATTTGATTGGAAAAAAAGTAGTCCTTCCAATTGTCGGACGAGAAATAGAAATTGTTGCGGATGATTATGTTGACATGGAATTTGGTTCTGGTGCTGTGAAAATTACACCAGCACATGACCCGAATGACTTTGAAATTGGAAATCGTCATAATTTAGAGCGAGTTCTCGTCATGAATGAAGATGGGACGATGAATGAAAACGCAGGTAAATATGAAGGATTAGATCGCTTTGAATGTAGGAAGCAAATAGTGAGTGATTTACAAGAAGCGGGCGTATTATTCGACATAGAAGACCACGTACACCAAGTAGGTCACTCTGAGCGTAGTGGTGCAGTTGTAGAACCTTACTTGTCAACACAATGGTTTGTAAATATGCAACCATTAGCCGATCGGGCTGTGGAATTACAAAATACGAATGAAAAGGTAAACTTTGTTCCAAATCGCTTTGAAGGAACTTATTTACATTGGTTAGAAAATATTCGTGATTGGTGTATTTCACGTCAATTATGGTGGGGACATCGAATTCCAGCATGGTATCATAAAGAAACAAAGGAAATATATGTAGGGAAAGAAGCACCAGCAGATATTGAAAATTGGGAGCAAGATACCGATGTGTTAGATACTTGGTTCTCAAGTGCTTTATGGCCGTTTTCAACAATGGGGTGGCCGGATGAAGATAGTGAAGATTTTAAACGTTACTTCCCGACAGATGTATTAGTAACTGGTTATGATATCATTTTCTTCTGGGTTGCTCGTATGATTTTTCAGGGGTTAGAATTTACGGATGAAAAACCGTTTAAAGATGTGTTAATTCACGGTTTAATTCGTGATGCAGAAGGACGTAAGATGAGTAAATCATTAGGAAATGGTGTAGACCCGATGGAAGTAATCGAAAAATACGGTGCAGATGCATTACGCTACTTCTTATTAACAGGATCTACTCCAGGACAAGACTTACGTTTCCATTGGGAGAAAGTTGAATCAACTTGGAATTTTGCTAATAAAATTTGGAATGCCTCTCGTTTCGCGTTAATGAATATGGATGGTTTAACATATAAGGAAATCGACTTAACAGGAGAATTGTCATTACCAGATAAGTGGATTTTAACGCGTCTAAACGAAACGATTGAGCATGTTACGATGAATACAGATAAATATGAGTTTGGGGAAGCTGGACGTTATTTATACAATTTCATTTGGGATGACTTCTGTGATTGGTATATCGAGATGGCAAAAATATCTTTATACGGTGAGGATGAAACGAAAAAAGCAACGACTCGGTCTGTTTTAGCACATGTGTTAGATCAAACATTACGCATGTTACATCCTTATATGCCATTTATTACAGAAGAAATTTGGCAACAGTTACCACATGAGGGAGCATCTATCACGATTGCTACTTGGCCTACAGTAAATAATAAATTTCACGATGTAGATGCATCTAACCAAATGGAACAAGTAATGGCGATCATTAAATCTGTTCGAAATATACGAGCGGAAGTAGATACACCTATGTCACGACAAGTAAATATGATTTTAAAACCAACTTCTACAGAAGCGGTTGACCAATTATCTGTAAACCGATTGTTTATAGAACGTTTTTGTAATACGAGTGAACTTACGATTGATGAGGATGCAATCGTACCAGAGCAATCTATGTCAGCAGTTGTAACGGGAGCAGAAATATTTTTACCGTTAGAAGGATTAATTGATTTTGAAAAGGAAATCGCTCGTCTTGAAAAGGAACTGGAAAAATGGAATAAAGAAGTTGCTTTAGTTGAGAAAAAATTAAGTAATAAAGGTTTCGTTGAAAAGGCTCCAGCACAAGTGGTAGAGGCAGAAAAGAAAAAACAAATTGAATATGAAGAAAAACGCCGTATCGTTCAAGATCGTTTACATGAATTAAAGGCGTAAAAATTAACCTAGAGTTAGATCGGTCATCTGACTCTAGGTTATTTGGTTCTTTGTCAAATGGTGTTGGTGACAGATTAAAGTCATTCAAAATACATTGTAAATTATATGGTGTTTTTACATGAGCTTCGCTCCAGAAACCTACTTCGCTTTCCGGGGGGGCCGGCCTCAGCCAACAGAGAAAGAAGATCACTTTCTCTTGTTGTCTTCGGACACGGCTGGTCCCCCAGGAGTCTTCGTAGGTTTCTTCCGCTAGATTTATGTTCTATCATCTATATTGTATACCGAGACATATCACATTCAGTAGCCTAGGCTACTGAATGTGATATGTCTTTTTGATTTATGACTGCTCGCAATTTGAAATGCAATAAAATCCTGTTTTTGAAATTATTAAAGTTACGATAACCATAGGCAACGCGATTTAACACTTTTATCTTATTATTAATACCTTCAATTCGTCCATTATTGTATGGATATAATAAACTATTTTTGATGTATAGCAAATGTTTTTTTAATGTTTTAATACTCGTTTTCATATAACTAGAAATCGTATTTGTGTCTACATCAAATACCGTATTAGCTAATGCATCAAAGTTTTTATTTTTAACACTCTTTAAGAGTGTTTGGTATAGTTCATAATTTCTTTTCAAATCACTATCATAGTTAAGCAATTCTTCCACAACATTTACTTCTAATCTTTGGCCGAACATAGGATAATACTTATATTCTGTATAGGAAAGTTTTTGTGCGTCTTTCAGTAACAACTTCCAAAATCGTTTTAACCGTCGGTACTTCTTCATGTCTTCACTATTTGATGTTTTAAACTTATTCATAATCTGTACACGTGTTTTATTCATCGTACGACTAATTAATTGCACAATATGAAAACGATCAATAATAATTTTTGCTTGTGGAAAAATTTCTTTAATAACATTTACATAACCAGCATTCATATCAATCGTAATTGTTTTAACTTTTCTTAAATCACTTAAGTAATAATTAGTGATGAAGTGATCTTTAATAGTGCGAGCGTCTCTTCGTTCCAATATATCAAGAATATCACCTGTTTCTGCATCAACATATTCAAAGGCCATTTGGCCTTTTTGATATTTAAACTCATCGAATGATAGATGTTCCGGTAAAGATTGGTATTGTTTTTGAAACTTTTTTGCCTCAGTGTTAATCACGCGTTGAACTGTTGTTGTCGATACAAAACAAGCTTTAGAGATATCGGTTAAGGATTGGGCGTCTGTTGATTTAAGAAGAACCTTTGCCTTTGTTTGATTAGAAATAAAACAATGATCATCAACAATCTTTGATGATGCACTAAATGTGCTGTTACAGGCTTTACAAAAGAAACGTTGTTTCTTCAAATTTAAATATGTAGGATGAGTTCCAGTGATTGGTAAGGTAATACGTGATGTTTTTGTTCCATTTTTATAAACCGTATAATTCTTATTTTCAATACCACAGCGTTTGCAATGTGAAGGTGTGAAAGTCAGTTTAGCTGTGATAAACTTAGCCATTTTTCCTTTATATACTTTTAATTCAACCGCATTTTCTTCTAGTACAATATTTTTGTCTTGTATATCAAGTAATAATTTAATATCATTAGAGTTAGACAAGTGATTTCCCTCCTAAATTTGGTTTTCGTCGACTTTAATTTTACAGGGAAATTCACTTGTTTTCTATTTTTCTGTACAGAAAAAAGGTATTGGTGCATTTCCTCACCAACACCATTTATTGTACGACCCGTATTATTCGTATAAATCATCACTAATTTTAGTGACAATACATTGAAATTACAACGATTTAATGAGAAAATACGAATGTATTCATTAAAAATAGTAAGCTGGAGTTGAAAAGAAATGCATGAATTTCAAT
>DXHX01000172.1 GCA_019113205.1 Candidatus Pseudogracilibacillus intestinigallinarum
CTCTCCCTGACATCCAGTTAAACTATGATCCTTACAAGGATGTGTCTCATTAAAGAATGGTGCAATTGAAACGAAAAATTCATCTTCTGGTAAATCATGAACGATTTCTTCCTCATTTTCATCAGTAATTATTAATTGTTCCGATGTAATCGATGCTTGATGTCCTTCCACATTTCCAACACTATAGTCATTTACTAATGCTTTTAACTCCTCTTTACTTAATGATCCAGTAGCCTCATTTTCATTATTTCCCCCACCACAGGCGGCTAAAAATAATACGGACATTAATGCAACAGAAAATAATACCTTTTTCATACTTTTTCACTCCATCTCTTTATTCTTTTTCATTATAAGGGTCTCTCTCATAAATGTCATTACAATTCACAGTTTATTCGATTTTAAAGCTGTATTTAAAATATATCTACCCTTACTTTTGGCTCTATTTCACCCTGGTTTCCTTGTATTTCTAACAAAAATGTTTTATAATTCGACGTGACGAGGTGAATAATAATGAAGAAAAACGTAGAAAAAACTGTATCTGTTTTAATGTGGATTGTAGTGGCATTAACTATACTTATCTTTTTCGCTGCTATTATGTTTGGCCACGCTAAAGGTTACGACTTTATCTTCGGTTTCGTCGGATTCGAAGATGTATCACAAATTACTAAAACAGTACTGCAAAGTGTCGGAACAATAGGTTAACAAAAAACATCCCGCTGTAAATGGGATGTTTTTTTAGGCAATTTTTTCACAATATAAGATACAACATACATCCCGTACATAAAAAGTACTCATACATGTTATGACTTTTTTGTAAACGCTATCTCTTTATTCTTCCATATAATTGTTGTGCATAATAAAACGTTAACTAAAAATCTACCGAGGTGAAAACATGAAAAAATTTAATATTGCATTAATACCTGGAGATGGAATTGGTCCAGACGTCGTAAATGAAGGAGTAAAAGTATTAAAAGCAATCGAACAATTAGATAAAAACATCTCCTTCTCATTCACATCATTTCCGTGGGGATGTGAATATTATTTAGAACACGGGAGAATGATGGACGAAGATGGGATCGAAACTTTAAAACAATTTGATGCGATTTATTTAGGTGCAGTAGGTTATCCAGGCGTTCCTGACCACATCTCATTGTGGGATTTATTATTAAGAATAAGAAAAGAATTTGATTTGTATGTAAATTTACGCCCGATTACATTATTACATGAACATTTAACTCCATTAAAAAATAAAACAAAAAAAGATATTGATTTTTTAGTTATTCGAGAAAATAGTGAAGGTGAATATGCGGGTGCTGGTGATTGGCTTTTTAAAGAAAAGGCTGAGGAAGTCGTCTTACAAACAGGTGTATTTTCCCGTAAAGGTACTGAACGAATCATCCGCTACGCTTATGAAGAAGCACGAAAACAAAAGAAATCCTTAACGAGTATAAGTAAAGGGAATGCATTAAACTACTCCATGGTTTTTTGGGATGAAGTGTTTGAAGAAATCGGAAGAGAATTTCCAGATGTAGAAACATACTCTTATTTAGTCGATGCAGCGAGTCTCTATTTTGTTTCTAATCCTGAAAGATTTGAAATCGTCGTAACATCGAATTTATTTGGCGATATTTTAACAGATATTGGGGCAGCGATTACGGGGGGCATGGGACTCGCTACTGGAGCAAATATTCATCCTGATAAAAAATATCCATCTATGTTTGAACCTGTCCATGGGTCTGCTCCTGATATCGCTGGTCAAGGCATCGCAAATCCTTTAGCTGCCATATGGTCTGTTAGCCAAATGATGGATTATTTCGAAGAGGAGAAATGGGGTGCACTTATTCTTGAAACTATGAAAGAAATATTACATGATACAGACAAATTAACCCCTGATTTGCAAGGTACAGCATCCACATCAGAGCTTGGTGATTATTTTATTCAGGTATTAAAAAATAAGTATGTTAAATAATTAAAATGAATAAAATAAGTTAGAGTTTGAATTACTTTAAAATAGCTACAGAAATGTGCTCTTCGTTATCATAGTATAATGAATTCAAAGCACATTTCTTTCGTTTGTATGGAATTTCCCCTCTAATTTTTTTATTTACTTCTTCCCTTTAATGTTATATATTTTTTGCATCCAAATTTTTCTTACATCATTCCTGTCTTTATTTTTATTCTCAATTACTAATCTCCTTCATTGAATCTCCCTATCCTCTTTGCTTATAATTGAAGTATTAGTTAAAAAAATTTTGGAGGAACATCGTGAAACTTATCCTATCATTTTTGAAAAAATACGATATTGCCATATATGTAGCATATAGCTTAACCTTAATTGAACTTGTTTCCGAACTACTTTTCCCTTTCATACTAGGAATTATGATTAATAACGGAATCATGAATGAAAATATGGATGAAATTATTAAATGGGGAATGATCATGTTCGGAATTACTATAATTTCTTTTACAGCCGGAATGACAAATTCATACATTTCAGCACATATTAGTGTTAGCTCTGCTTACGATATTCGAAAGAAATTATTCGCAGCAATTCAACAATTTACATTTGAACAACTAAGTAAATATCCGACATCTGCACTTGTAACAAGGTTTACAAATGATGTCCGACAAATTCAAAATACTGTTTTTATGGGATTACGTATTATGGTCCGAGCCCCACTTATGGTAATCGGTAGTGTTATTATGGCGTTTATTGTCAACCCGAAAATATCGATAGTCTTTCTCATAACCGTCCCAATTTTAATCATCTTTTTATTCACTGTTTTAAATATAGGTAGAAAAATGTTCGTACGTGTACAGCAGAATGTCGATAAAGTAAATCTCGTCATTCAAGAAAATATTGCTGGAATGCGAGTTATTAAAGCTTTTGTCCGTGGAAAAAATGAAAATAAACGTTTTAGTGAAGCGAACGAAACACTCGCCCGAAATACAGAGAAAGCTTTCCGCTTCATGGAATCTTCCATGCCTGTACTCATGTTCATTATGAACATTAGTTTAGTCATCATTCTTTATGTTGGTCATCAACAAATTCAAATTGGGACAACATCTGTCGGAGATGTTGTTGCAATTGTGAACTATGCATTACGCACAGTAATGGCTATTTCTATGTTTACATTTTTAACATTAGCATTCGCTCGTGCAACATCATCTGCTGAACGAATTGCACCAATTTTAGAAGAAAAAGTAGACAAACCGATACTTAAGCATGACTACACGGTAAAACATGGTGCTATTACATTTGATCAAGTTAATTTTACATACCCAAACGATACAGTTAACGTTTTACAACATGTATCTTTTCATATAAAACCCGGAGAAACAGTTGCAATACTTGGGTCAACTGGAGCGGGAAAAACAACATTATTCCAACTTATTCCTAAGTTATATACCCCTACAAGTGGGGAAATTTTTCTGGATGATCAACCGTTACATATGTATGATACGACGAATTTACGTACACAAATTGGATATGTACCGCAAAGTCCCCTACTCTTTACAGGGACTATTAGAGATAATATAAGTTTTGGTAAAGCTGACATGTCTGGTACGATGCTTATAAAAGCCGCGAAGGATGCACAAATTCATGATACGATTACTTCTTTTCAACATGGATATGATACGGTTGTCGGTCAAAAAGGAGTCAATTTATCTGGTGGACAAAAACAACGTATATCCATTGCGCGCGCCCTTTTATTGCAGCCAAAAATTTTAATGTTAGATGATGCAACAAGTGCACTAGATACAAAAACAGAACATCTTTTATTAGATGCATTACGAACGTATGAATGTACGACATTAATTATTACACAAAAAATTTCAACGGCGAAACAAGCGGACAATATACTACTTCTCGATCAAGGAAAAGTCGTTGATTTTGCAAATCATGCAACATTATTAGAACGCTCTGCATTTTACCAGCGTATCGTGGAGTCACAAGCAGAAAGGGAGATTTCCCATGAGTAAAGCCGAAATAAAAAAAGCTTTTCAATATAATAAAATTGATATAAGTAATACAAACCCGGCAACAAAAACAGCGAAGCCTAGAAATAGTTGGCATACAATCAAACGGATTTTTACTTATCTTAAGCAATATAAATGGATGCTATTTCTCGTTATTTTTGCAGTACTTGCAAGCAGTGGTTTAAGTTTACTCGGTCCCTATTTAGTCGGAATGACAATCGATGATTTTATCGTCACCAAACGTCCTGACGGTTTACTGACTATATTAATCTTGTTAATTATCGTATATATATTGCATACATTATCTATCTTCTTACAAAACTATTGGATGATTGGCATTGCGCAAAAAACTGTTTATACATTGCGTAAAGATGTATTTGAGCAGTTCCATCGTTTACCGATTTCTTATTTTGATAAAAGACAACAAGGAGAATTAATGAGTCGGGTAACAAATGATATCGATAATATTAATAACACCTTAAATCAGTCGGTCATTCAAATCTTTTCTAGTGTCATAACTTTAGTTGGAACTGTTACTGTCATGCTCCTATTAAGTCCATTATTGACACTGATTACGATGACGATTATTCCTATCATGTTTTTTGCTATGCGGGCCATTACAAAACGAACAGGTCCACTTTATAAAGTACAACAAAAAGATTTAGGTGAATTAAACGGGTTTATCGAAGAAATGGTGTCCGGACAAGAAGTCGTGAAAGTGTTCTCTCAAGAAAAACATGTCATCAATGAATTCGATGAAAAAAACAAACAGTTACAATTATCAAGTTTTTGGGCACAAACGATTGCCGGCTTCATACCCAAAGTCATGAACACATTAAACTTCTTAAGTTTTGCATTTATTGCTTTTTTTGGTGGTATATTAGCGATAAAAGGATATATTACAGTAGGAGTTATCGTTATTTTCACTGAGTATGCACGCCAATTTACCCGTCCATTAAATGAATTGTCGAACCAATTTAATATTTTACTATCTGCGATTGCAGGTGCTGAGCGTGTCTTCCAAGTGTTAGATGAACAAGCTGAAGAAGACGATGAAGTAGATGCCGTTGACATCCATCATGTAAAAGGTCATTTTATTTTTGATGACGTTACATTCGGTTATGATGAGACACCGATTTTAAAAAATATACATTTTGACGTTCAACCAGGTGAAATGGTGGCATTTGTCGGGCATACTGGTGCTGGAAAAACGACGATTATTAATTTAATTTCTCGCTTTTACAATTATGATTCCGGGGAAATTTTATTAGATGGAATACCATTAAATCAAATAAAACGTGCATCATTACGTCAACATATGGCATTCGTTTTACAAGACTCATTTTTATTCCAAGATACTGTGAAGGAAAATATCCGTTATGGAAAAATGGATGCAACAGATGAAGAAGTAATAGAAGCAGCAAAACGCGCAAATGCACATGATTTCATTATGCGTCTTCCAAATGGGTATGAAACAGTATTAGACCAAGAACGTAGTTCGATTAGTAAAGGACAAGTACAATTAATTACCATTGCTAGAGCGATGATTGCAGATCCAGAAATTTTAATTTTAGATGAAGCGACGAGCAATATCGACACGATAACAGAATTAAATATTCAAGCTGGTTTACAAGCTTTAATGAAAAATCGGACAAGCTTTGTCATCGCTCATCGATTAAACACAATCCAACGTGCTGATCAAATCATAATGCTTGAACATGGGGAAATAATCGAACGTGGTACACATGCACAATTGTTACGGAAAAAAGGAACATATTATGATCTATTTCAAACATAAAGGAGTTTATAACATGGCTAGAAAAGGAACAATGAATATGTACACGATAGAGAGTGAATTTTTACAAGAAAACATGAATATAAAGGTATATGAACCAGAACAATATGATGCGATTTATGAAAGACAAATTTGTATTATGCAAGACGGTGATGACTATTTTAATATGGGACGTGTTGCAACAGTAAGTGATCGTCTACATGAGGAGGACGAATTAATAAACACTATTTTCGTTGGCATTCATTATATGGACCGCGAAGATCGTTGGCGTAAATATTATCCTTTAGGGGATCAACATGAAGCATATAAAAATTTTCTATTAAAAGAAGTGCTTCCTTTTTTAGAAGCTTTACTTCCTATCCATCCTTTAGGAACAACGTACAGTTTAATGGGTGATTCATTAGCCGCAACATTTGCACTTATATTAGGAACGGAAAATCCAAACACTTTTTCCTCCATTATTTTACAATCTCCTTTAGTAGACGAGCCTGTATTAAATATAGTGGAAGACGTACATGATTTTAATCAATTGACGATCTATCATTCGATTGGATTACAAGAGGATGCGGTTATTACAACGAAAGATGAAGGAATGGACTTTATCGAACCAAACAAACAATTACACGCTTTATTACAAAAACGAAATAACGATTACACATATACCGAAATTGATGTAGGAAATCATACGTGGAAACATTGGCAAAAGGAGTTACCTGATGTACTCACTCATATATTAGGATAAGATATCATATATTTTTCTTCTTTAGTATTTATTTAAACTTTGGTATACTAATTTAGTAGATACATTAAAAAGAGAATAAAAATTGAAATTGGAGGTCGAACGATGACATATGGAATTGTAATTTTCCCATCCGTTGATATACAAGATGAGGCAAATGCGCTTCGTAAACGATACGATCCGAAATACCCTTATATTTCACCACATATAACTTTAAAATATCCATTCCAAATGGACGCACAAGAACGTGATGAAACAGTGAAAGCATTAGAAGAAATTGCACAAGAAACCGAACCATTTCAAATCGAAGTAACGAAAATAAGTTCATTTTCTCCTGTTTCGAATGCGATTTACTTAAAAGTGGAAGATAATGAGCATTTAAACAAATTGAATGAAAAAATGCATGAAGGAGTATTTGATGCACATCGTGAGCATGCGTTCATTCCACATATTACTATCGCACAAGACTTACCAAGTGATGAATACTCTGATATATACAGTAGTTTAAGAATGCGTCAAATTCATTTTACAGACACGATTGATCGATTTCAATTATGTAAACAACTAGATAATGGAAATTGGACTGTTCACACGACATTCCACTTCGGTAAAAAATAATGGAAATTTTTATCGTACAAAATGAACAACAATTACAAGACGCATACACAATTCGAAAAAAAGTATTTGTAGAGGAACAGAACGTCCCTCTTTCCATTGAATTAGATGAACATGACGAACATGCCACACATTTTATTTGTTATGATTCCAGCAATAAACCAGTTGGAGCCTCTCGCCTACGTTTTATAGATAATTATGGAAAATTAGAACGTATTTGCGTAGATAAAGGTTTACGCGGAAAATCAATCGGTAAAAAGATAATTGAAATAATGGAAGTTGAAATCATTCATCAAGGATATCATGAGGCTGTTTTAAACGCTCAAACACATGCGACTACATTTTATGAAAAATTAGGGTATGAAGTTATTTCTGATGAATTCATAGATGCTGGTATCCCACACGTAACGATGAAAAAAACATTATAAAACAATCACCCTTTTTATTTTCATTTAAAATAAAAAGGGTATTTTTATATAATATTAATCAAAAACGATGTCGGTCTATCGACTTTTTTCTATGTATATTCTCCCTCATTTGAGCAACAATAAACATATCGATTTTGAAATGAGGGTTTAAACATGGACAATATGTGGCCGATGTTTTATGAAACAATATTCGGTATTTTTGCTTTATACGTTTTAACAAGAGTGCTTGGAAAAACACAAATCTCCCAATTAACCGCATTCGATTTTATTGCAGCTATCGTCCTCGGTGAATTAGTCGGTAACGCGCTATTCGATAAGAAAACAGGGCTATTAGATATTGGATTTGTTATTTTATTATGGGGTGTTATTTTATACTCCATAGAAATGGTAACACAAAAATTTAAACGTTCACGCTTTTTATTGGAAGGTAAACCTGCTATTTTGATTCATGAAGGAAATTTAGTTTATGAAGAATTAAGAAAGAATAAAATGGATTTAAATGAAGTATTACAGTTGCTGCGTATGAAAGATATCTTCTCCTTACAAGAAGTGTATTATGCGATATTAGAAACGAATGGAGAGCTATCTGTCCTAAGAAAAGCCGAATATGAATCTCCAACAAAACAAGATTTACAATTACCATTACAACAAACATTTGTTGCGACACCGGTAATTATGGATGGTGAGATTATTTATGACAATTTAAAGGAAATCGATATGACAGAGGAACAATTACAACGATCATTAGATCAACAACATCAAATAGGCAAAATTAAAGATGTTTTTTATGCTGAATTTGTTCCTGGCCAACCTTTATTTCTCCTCCCATATCATAAAATAAAACATAAAGATTACATGAAAAAAGTGTAAAGGAATGAAGTTTATCCTTTACACTTTTTAATTATACGAATTCATTTAATATGCCACCTTTTCCAGTTAACAAGAAACGCTCTGCTTCATTTACATTTAAAGAGCGTTTTTTTACGTGAAGTTTCCTTTTCTTCTTTAATTTATATATATGTTTATGCCGATCATACGGATAGTCTTCTTTTATTTCATGAAAAACAGCTTTATACGAGCGATACACATGATGTGGACTATCCTTACTCTTTTCCATTCTTCTTGCATATTGCTGATACGTATAATGTGTGTATGGAATGATGTAGCCCATCTTCTTATCCTCCTCTATTTTTTTATACCCGATAATTTTATGTTCTAAACATGATATCAGAATATTTAGATAAATACAATCACACAGATGCATAGTTGTATGCCTACACAATGAACACTCCTTTACATAAAGTAATATCGAACACCTATAGCAAGGAAGAAAGGAGAATAAATATGAGTTGTGGAAAAGAAATGCATACTGGAAGTTGCGTTTGTAACGTATTAAAAGAAATTGCCCGTGCCCAAAAGGATATTACAGAATTCCATTGTGATACTAGTTGTGAAAAATCAATTAATGATTTATTAGGGGATACAGAGGTACGTAATAATTTAGATACAGTCCCTTTCATTTTATATTGTGATAGTGGCTGTAAACCATTTAAAGGATATGGTGCACATCCTCGTAATATTAGTAAAATTGTTTCTAGTTACTTTTTCCGAGTCAAAAGTGTCACAAACGATTGCTGTGCAGTCATTGAATTATTAAGAGATCCAGGAGATAATAATTTCCATCCGAAAGATCCTGCAGATCAACAAACGAAACATTTACGTGCAACAGGAATTTGTATGACAATCGATGCTAAATGCTTCTGTCATATCACTTGTTTACCAGCAATTAATGCTTGTTCTTAACATGTAGGGACCTGGGACGTTAAGGAATTGTGAAGGAAACTTTACGTCCCGTCCCTTCTTTTTAGATTTGAATAATTTGCACATGTTCCAATTTATCTTTAGAAATATTTCTTTTCGCATTATATTCATCTAAGATAATTAACTCCGTTTCTTTTTCTTCTATTATTTCTCCACGAATTTTTTCATCTTGTACTGTCAATTCGTATGTGATATTTCCGAGTAATGTTGGAAAATTCCATGTTTCATTATTTTTGCTTTCCTTTTCTCCTAAATAAAACGTCTCTTGCATCGGTCGTTTGGAGAAAGGTATTTCTGGTTGTTCAATATACATAAATGGTTTTTTCACTTTCAAAACCTCCATCTCATTTCTTTGTAAAACCATTATATGTGCCCACACACTTTTAGTGCATAAATAATTTAAATGACTCTACATATGTCCTGGTCGTAAGTTCATGAATATTTCCTCCTCTAACACAGTTTTTGAGCCGAAAAAAGCTGAAAAGTGTTTGACACTTTTCAGCTTTTTGTTACGAAACTAACATTCCCATAAATGCAGTTGCCATTCCAAAATAAATGATCACAGATGTTACGTCATTTAATGTCGTAATAAATGGACCAGAAGCAACTGCTGGGTCAATATTAAATTTTTCCATAATTAATGGAATAAGTGCACCTGAAATAGTTGCAACTGTTAAGGTTGCTAAAATGGCGATCCCTACTAACAATCCAAGAAAAAGATTGCCTTTCCATACGTAAATAACTCCGATAATAATAATTCCACATGTTCCACCAACGAGCAGTCCTGTCGTCATTTCCCGTAATAGAAGTTTCAATTTATTATCTTTGCCGTACGTTCCAACAGCTAATCCACGAACTGCAACTGCTAAAGATTGTGTTCCGGCATTCCCTGCCATCCCTGCAATTAACGGAATAAAAATTGCTACAACAGGAACTGCTTCAAGTGTTTCTTCAAAACTGTCAATCAAACTTGCTGTAACCATCCCTAAGAATAGTAAAATAATGAGCCAAGGTAAACGCATTTTTGCCGCTTGTGTTGGCGAGGAATCTTTCGTATCAATATCGACAACTGCCGCAAACTTAGAATAGTCGTCACTCGCTTCTTCATCCATAACGTCTAAAATATCGTCTACTGTAATAATTCCTAGTAAATGATTTTGAAAATCGACAACTGGTACAGCTAGGAAGTCATAATCACGCATCATCCGCGCAATTTCTTCTTGGTCTCGACCAACTTTTACAGATACAACATTTTCGTTCATGACATTTTCTAATAATTCATTTTCATCTGCAACGATTAAATCTCTTAGTGAAACGACACCCGCAAGACGCTTACTCTCATCTAAAACATACGTATAATAAATTGTTTCCGCATCTGGTGCTTTCACTTTCATTTCTTTCATCGTTTCTTTGACGGTTTGAGTTTTTATAAAAGCAATATACTCTGTCGTCATAATACTTCCCGCTGTTTTTTCTTCATAATGAAGAAGTGCTTTAATTTCTTCAGCAGGCTGTTTTTCCATAATCGCTAAAAAGCTTGCGACTTCATCTTTCGTTAATTCCTTTAAAATGTCTACCGCATCATCTGCAGCTAGTTCTGCAATAACCATTGTCGCAAATTGCGGATCCATTTCTGTAATAAATTTCTCCGTCTCTTCTAGCTCGATATATTCCATAATTTCCGCCATTTCTTTTGGCGATAGGAAATGATACACCCTCATTCGATTGTCCTTCTCTTGTTCACGATAGAACATCGCTTGTTCATATGGGTGTAGTTCTAAAAATAAATCTCTGAAATCAGCTGTTTCTTCAGCTTGGAGTAGTTGTAATAACTCCTCCGCATGTAATTCAGCTTTTTCTTGTATATCTACCATGTTCGTCACCAACTTTCTGCATAATATTAAGTTAGGTGAATGACAACAGTTATACATTATTTTGTGATTTTGTTCGAAAAAACGAAAGAACACCTATACGAAGAAGGTGTTCTGTAAATTATTTCATCTATAAAAACACAAAATAACGAACGAAGCCTCCATCGTGGAGTTTTAGCACTATATGGCTTGGATTTTTCCCACTGCATTAGATACTACCTTATGTCGATAGTCTCTGTTAACCCATTGGTGTCTCTCGACATTTCTGGGTAGCAGCTTACATCCATATAGGAGCCTCACCTAACGAGGATAGATATTTACAATGTTAAATTCCAAATATAATCGTAACATATGCATATAATTTGTCAAACACTTTTTTCATAAAGTTTCCCTATATCATTTGGAAAATCAATTTTAAATTGCATTTCCTCTTTCGTAGTAGGATGAATAAAGCTAATTTCATCACAGTGTAATGCTTGTCTCTTTATTAAATCACGATTACCACCATATAAATCATCGCCGAGTAACGGATGGCCTATATGAGAAAAATGCACCCTTATTTGATGTGTTCTCCCTGTTTCTAATTGTGCTTTTACGAAAGTATATGAATCAAATTGTTTCATTAATTCAAAATGTGTCACCGCATATTGCCCTTTTTCAGTTACCACTCTTTCCATTAACGATGTTTCTTTTCTCCCGATAGGTGCATTAATACTACCTGATACTTGTTTTAGCCTACCCGAAACTACCGCTACATATGTACGAGATATAGCATTTTTTCGTTGTAATATTGCCAGTTGTGAATGACTATAGGCATGTTTTGCAACTAACACGAGACCAGACGTATCTTTATCAAGCCTTGTTACGATATGGACCGTTGCATCTATCCCTTGTTGTTTATAATAATACAACAATCCATTCGCAATGGTATTAGTTGGATGGATTTTAGAAGGGATTGTTGGCATACCGGCTTCCTTACATAAAACTATGATGTCATCATCTTCATATAAAATTTGTAATGGTATTTTTTCTGCTACCATCGTTTCGCTTTTTTCGACTGGTAAAATAATCTCCACTACATCTCCTTGGCATAATACATATCGTACAGTTTCTAAGGAGCCATTTACTAATATTTTACCTCTTTTCGCACGTTTTATAAGCCTAGTCGAAAGTGTAACAACTTCTTCTAAATAAGTACGTAATAATATGCCATCGTATTGTTTTTCAATTTCCCATTTCAAGCTAATTCATCCTAATCAAATGTTTTAATTTCCGTAACGAATGAATCACGCACACGATTCCAGAACGGGAATGGACGATAACGAACAAAGCGCACACGCTCTTTTGCTACACGACATTGAATCGATCGTACATTTGAGTATGACTCTGTTAAATGATCAATTGCAATAATGAAACTATTTTTTTGTAATGGTTTCAATAAAATGGTATGGTGCTTCGGCAAAATAAGTGGTGAACCAATTGTTCGGAACACTCGATTGTTAATCGACGCAATTTCTGCCACTTGAATCGCTTCTAATGACGGGTGTAAAATTGCTCCTCCCAATGCTTTATTATATGCCGTACTTCCAGATGGGGTTGAAATACATAGTCCATCCCCTCTAAACGTTTCAAAATGTTCCCCACGAATTTGAACATCAAACACAACGGAACCTTCCACTGTTTTAATCGTCGTTTCATTTAATGCTAAAATACGATGTGGTTTTTCTTCGCCTTCAAATCGAATAATCACTTCTAATAATGGATATTCCACGACATGGAATGGTGTTTTTGCTATTTCAATTACTAATTTTTCAATTTCTTCTGATGTCCAGTCAGTATAGAACCCTAAATGTCCTGTATGTACGCCTAAAAACGCTGTCGTCTCAAGTTTATCTACGTAACGACGAAATGCCTCTAAAAAGGTTCCGTCTCCACCAATTGAGATGACTAAATCAGGTGATTCTTCATTATACGTTAAATCAAAATCGATTAAATATTGTTTCATTTTTGCTGTAATTTTATTAGAACGTTCGTCTCCACGAGATACAATTGCAAACTTCATGAGCGTAGCCCCCTTCAGTGTCAAGTTCAAATAATTGTCAATTCTATATTATCATACTATTTCTATCTAACCTATCATTTCTATGTAATTCTTTTCATTGCCTAATATTTTTGTCATAATACATATAAGTATAAGATGGAAGGTGACAACATGACCCAGGAAATTGAAATAGAATTTAAAACGGTGTTAGAAAAGACTGCATTTGACACATTATTGAATGCTCTCCCTTTTTCAGCGAATGCGATTGAGCAAACAAATTATTATTTTGAAACGAATGATTTTGCATTGAAAAAACAAGGTAGTGCCATTCGTATTCGTAAAAAGTATGATGAGTATGTCATTACATTAAAGCAGCCACATGAACAAGGCATATTAGAAACACACGAACGAATTAATAGTGATACATTTATGAATTGGATCGATGGAAAGCCTGTTGCAACTGGCCAATTAAAAGACCAACTAACGGCATTACAAGTCCGTCTTGAAGATTTAATATACCACGGATATTTAACAACTTTCCGCCGTACATTTACTGAAAATGAACTTGAATATGTTTTAGATGAAAGTCATTATAATGGAATCGTGGACTATGAGTTAGAATTAGAAGCAGTATCTTTTACTGATGGAGAAAAAGCTTTTGATGCATTATTAGGTCAATATCATATACAAAAAAAAGCCCCCATTACAAAAATTGAACGTTTTTTTAAAAGCTTACCATCTTTCATGACTAACGATAATGATGAAAGATAAGTTTTAAAATGGCACGATTTAACAATACATAGCACCGCCTTTTACCACAGTAACCTAAAATTATTTATTGCTACGTGATGGAAAATTATGTACACATATCCTATGAATCATGACATACATTGTTCATAGGGGGCGATGTTTAAATGAAACAAATTGTGCCACTTCTCCTTTTATGTTGTTGTATCATACTCATTATCGTTAATTTTTTATCGTTTTTAGGTGTTTTTCCACCTATCATAACATTGCCACTTCTATTTATCGCTATTTATTTAACACTTCTTGCCTTTCTCCCGACTACAACAACTAAACACACATTTATGCGAACAAGAAAAAGATAAAGAAAAAACTGCTATCGTCCAAATCGACTGTAGCAGTTTTTTACATTTCTATTTATCTGAAATCTCTTGTTTCTTCCATAAATCTTGATGCGATTGCATAACCAATTAAAGATGCGAACACAACAGCGAGTACGTTAAAGAAATTTTTCATTTTTACATTCCTCCTATGTTCTTTCAAAAATTAAAACGGACGAAACTTACCTTTTTTAAGTAAAGTTTTTGTTCCACCTAATAAGAAAACAGAACGGTTGTCAACTACTTTTTTCATAGCTGCAGCTGCTTTTCCTTTTAAAGGTTTTCCATCAAACACACTACCGATACCGTCCGTTACGCCTAATGATGCAACTGTTCCACGGTCATGGAATACGAAATCTTCTAATGGACCACCATGCACTAAAGATTTTACGTTTCTAGCACATATATCTGCATGTTGCATAGCTGCTTGTGCAGTTGGTGGGAATGGGCGACCAGCCTCTTCATCCATTACCCAAGCACAGTCTCCTAATACGAACACATTGTCAAAACCTGGTGCACGTAAATCACTATTTACTGTCACTTTTCCACGTGTTAATTCGAATCCAGATTCTCCTAAAACAGAACTTCCAGTTACTCCACCAGTCCATACAATTGTTCCAGCTTTAATTTCTTCGTTATCGTCACCAACGATAAAGCTATCTTCTGTACATTCGTTAATCGCTGTACCTAAGCGGAATTCTACTCCACGATCTGCTAATGATTTCTTCGCATATTCTACTAAATCTTTATCGAACATCGGTAAAATAGACGGCATTGCTTCCACATTAATGATACGTACTTTGCGACGATCGATATCATATTTCTTGCATAATTGAGGTACACGCTCTGCAAGCTCACCAACAAACTCGATTCCAGTAAATCCAGCTCCTCCAACTAAAATCGTTAAGTCAGACTCTTTGCTTTCTGGATTATTATTATATTGAGCAAATTTTAATTCAATATGTTCACGGATTAAACGGCTTGATTCAATATCAACAATCGAAAATGCATTTTCAGCCATTCCTTTAATACCAAATGTGTTCGTTTCGAAACCTAAAGCGAATACTAAATAATCATATGTAAGTTCGCCATTTTCTAATACAACACGTTGGTTTTCCGTATCAACTTTTTCTACTAAATCATAAATTAAACGTACACGGTTAGGATTAATTACATCACTAATCATAAAACGCGCCTGGTTAGGATTTATCGTTCCTGCTGCCACCTCGTGTAACCATGTTGACTCATAATGATAATTATGTTTGTTTACTAAAATGATATCTGCTTCTTCTGGTGTGAACAGTTTTGTTAATTCTTTTGTAGTTTTTAATCCTGCATAACCTGCTCCAAGCACTACAATTTTTGGTTTGCTATTCATTTATTACTCCACCTTCCATTTATTGTTTTGACATATAGCAATTTTTTATTCATATACGTACATTCAATCGTGAATTGTTGAACAATGTATATTATTATACCAGTATCGGTCGAGAAAAAAAATCAATTTCCTACCATTTCTTATTTTTTATACTGGTCGAACAGTTATTTCATTTACATTCACATAAGATGGTTGGGATATAGCATAATAGATTGCGTTCGCTATGTCCGACGGCTCTAATGGCTTACGTTTTAATTCATATCCATCAATCAACCTCGTTTCCACCATTCCAGGGGAAATATTCGTTACACGTACCCCACTATGTGCAAGTTCTTTTTCTAAACCAACAGTGATTGCACGAACAGCAAATTTTGTTGCACTATATACCGTACTATTTTTTGTCACTTCTTGTCCAGATACAGAAGATAAATTAATAATATGTCCTTGTTTCCGAGCGACCATACTATTTATGACTTCATGCGTTGTGTATAATATTCCTTTCACATTCACATCAATCATATCTTCCCAAGCTTCCACATTTCCGTCCGTTACTTTTGCACTTAACATAAGTCCCGCATTATTGACGAGTATATCGATATCACCAAAGGCCTCCATTGCCTTTTGAATCATTTGTTTCACACTGTTTGGATTACTTACATCCGTTTCAATTGCTAAAGCTTTTCCTGGTCCTTGGTCATTCAACACTTTTTCTAACTGTTGTAATGTTTCAAACGATCGTGCCGCAAGTACAACTTGAAAACCTTCTTGCACAAATTTTGTTGCAATGGCCTTTCCAATTCCACTACTTGCTCCAGTTACAACGACAGTTTTTAATTTCATTTTCTATTCCACCTTTATGAACTATCTATAATATATTGTAAACGAAAAACTACGGTTCTATCAATTGAAAGCACGATTAATTTCATCATCTTTTACATGAATCAGTAATTGGCGATCAAAGAAATATAAATAACTCGCCTTTATCTCTTCTTGTAAAATATCGCTAATTGCCCGTTCATATAATAATACTTGAGTTTTGTAACGGTTCTTTAACATCGAAATCGTTTGTTCCGTTACTTCTTCATCGGTGATAGTGTCTGTTTTATAGTCTAATATAATAAGTCCTTCCGGTGTCCGAATGATACAATCTACAACCCCTTGCAACATGACTTGTTCTTCTTGTTCACTTTTCCAATCTGGATACACTTCTGAGGCTTGCAATGCATAAGTAAATGGAACTTCTCGTTGTAATGTCGCTTCGTTTTCAATCATCGTTTCTGCAATTTTTGTCTGGAAAAATTGCTCGATCATTTCAATTGAAATGACATTTGCTTCTTCTTCGGTTAATTTTTCTTCATGGACAAGGTCATCGATAAATGATGCAATTTCATCCCGTGTCAGCTGCTTCGTAAACGGAATATGTTGCAACACTGTATGCATCGCAGTTCCAATCTCAGCTCTCGTTAATGTTTCTTCTTTCTGTAAAAAATTCGGTCGTTTCACTAATGGTGCCCTGAATGGTTGTAATAACCTTTGATCACTATACATATCAGCTGTTTCTTGGCGACGTTTAATTTCTGACACACTTTGCTTCGCACGGTGCATTGCCGCCTCTTCATGTGCATATGTAAACGTCAATTTATCTTCGACGTCTTCAGCAAAAAGGGATGCAACATTCGGTATTTCCTTCCACTGTTGAATAGCTTCTTTTAATGTCTCCTCGGAAACGACTTCTGTTTCTTCCATATTTAATAATTCATTCGCATCAATTATTTGGACATCCCACTTAGATTTATCTTTAAACATATCAAAGTCTTCATTAACGACCATTTCTTCCCCACGCAAAGTGGCACCATGTTCATGACGAATAACCGCCGGTGCAACCCAATCTAAATAAGACATCGCCTTTTTGCGTAACTGATTCGGTAAAATCCATTCAGGTTGTTCTACAACATTACTCCACTTTTGTGCCTTTTTCTCAAATGATGCAACATTACCTATGAGTACTAATTTTTCCTTTGCTCTAGTCATCGCAACATATAAAACACGCATTTGTTCTGCTAATAACTTACGACGTGAAGCTTCTTTTAATGCAATATAATACAATGTCGGATATGTAATTCGCTTCACTGGATCAATAAACTTCGTTGCAAATCCATAGTCTTTATCTAAAATATATTTATAACGGATATCACTTAAATTAAATTGTGTATCCATCCCTCCAACAATGACGACAGGAAATTCTAACCCTTTACTCTTATGAATGGTCATAATACGAACAACATCTTCTTGCTCACTTAATGCACGAGCTTCCCCTAAATCTTTATTTTGTTCTTCCATTCTTTCAATAAAGCGTAAAAAACGGAATAACCCACGGAAAGATGTAGCCTCATATGACTTTGCTCGATCATATAATGCACGTAAATTAGCTTGTCGTTGCCTTCCACCCGGTATACCACCGACAAAATCGTAATAACCTGTCACTCCAAAAATATGCCAAATCAAATCGGATAGGCCGTTTTCTTTCGCATACACCCGAAGTGCTTCTAACAACTGTAAAAACTGTCGCACTCGTTTACTTAATTCATCTGACTTTTTACTATATGTTTGTAACGAATCAAAATATGTTCCTTTTTGATTTTCTAACCGTATCGTCGTTAACTCATCTTCCTCTAATCCAACAATCGGGGAACGTAATATAGATACAAGTGGGATATCTTGATAAGGATTATCAATTATTTTTAACATATTGACCATAATTTGAATTTCAATCGCTTCAAAATACCCAGCTTTTAGCTCCGCGTGAACAGGAATACCTTGTTTCTTAAATTCGTCCACAATAATCGGAGCATTCGTTAAGGAACGTAGTAATATAACAATATCTCGATACTGAATTGGACGCTTTTGGTTCGTCTTTTTATCTACTACTTCAAACGGTTCACTATCTTTTTTACCAATCCACGTTTTAATCTTTTCCGCATACAATCTTGCTTCTAGTCGCCAAGCTTCTAAATCTTCTACATTTTCTCCCTCATGTTGTCGTTCTTCTGATGTTCCACGATCAACAATGAGCAATTCTGTTTCCGCTTCTTTTAAAGGAACTTCTTCATATGACAAATTTCCATACACTAATGAAGCTTTATCATCATATTCAATTTCTCCTAAAGATTCATCTAAAATTTGTTTAAAAACAAAGTTTGTACTCGTTAATACTTCTTCTCGACTTCGGAAGTTTTTCGCTAAATCTATACGTAATCCAGCCGTTTCATCTTCCTCATATTTTTTATATTTATCGATAAACAATGTCGGTTCCGCATGACGAAAACGATAAATACTTTGCTTTACATCGCCTACCATAAACATGTTTCCGCCATTTTCTTCATCACTTACGACACGTAATATCGTTTCTTGTACAAGGTTAATGTCTTGATATTCATCTACGAGCACTTCTTTAAATTGCTTTTGGAACTGCAATGCTACATCCGATGGAACGACATTTGTTCCATCCATTTTTTCGGTTAAAATCGCTAAACAAAAATGCTCTAAATCTGAGAAATCAACAATTGCTTTTTCTTTTTTTATTGCCGTAAATCGTTCACTAAATTGTAGAACAAGAGAGACAAGCTCCTCCATTGCTGGATATAATCGCCTCATATCTTCCATATGTCCTGCTAAATTTCGATTAAACCATTCTTTCTTTAAGTCATTCCATGCTTCCCGATATTTTTTGCGTATTGCTTGTACAAGTGCTTTTTTGTCCTCGTTGCATTCCATTTTTTTCCTTGATAAATTAGCAAATGTTTCAGACTGGGCAAAAGACTGTACTTCATCCCAACTAAGACATTTTTCAATTACTTGTTGAAAGAAGGTAATATCGCTCTCTAAAGCATCAACATACGTGTATGGTCCATCACTTTCGCGTGCAATTTGGAGTGCCCGCTCCGCTTCTTTCATGAATGATTGTGCTGTTTCCATCACTTCTTCTTTCAAAATTTGTAACCAAGTTATTGAATTTTCGTCGATATCTGTCGCCACATCATATGTCGCACAAACAGCTCGAAGCCATTTTTCTGGTTGTGGATGTTGCATGGCAAAAGTATACAATTTTAAAATAAGTTGTTCTACCTCAATGTCACTACGATCACTAGAGAACATATCGATAACACGATAAAATGCATCCACCTCTTCGGTATTTTGTCCATATGCTTCTTCAAACATTTCTTCTATAACTTCTTGCTTAATTAATTCCATTTCCATCTCATCTGCAATTCGAAAGGATGGATCCACGTCAATCATATATGCATATTGACGAA
This sequence comes from Candidatus Pseudogracilibacillus intestinigallinarum, assembly GCA_019113205.1. Classification (GTDB taxonomy): domain Bacteria; phylum Bacillota; class Bacilli; order Bacillales; family Amphibacillaceae; genus Pseudogracilibacillus; species Pseudogracilibacillus intestinigallinarum. The sequence goes on from DXHX01000172.1 coordinate 20,107, forward strand.
CAATTTGCGTACAAAAGGAGTGTAATGTCGAAATAGATGCACGTTGTAACAACGATAATTGTTTTTTTAAATGGTATGAGGTCGGATCCCCTGCAATCGTTTTTTCTAAGGCAGCTCCAATACGATTACGCATCTCTTCTGCAGCTGCATTCGTAAATGTCGCAACTAAAATTTCATCGATATGTAATGGATCTGTTTCATCGATCAATTTTTGAATAATCCGTTCTACTAATACAGCCGTTTTCCCCGATCCAGCTGCAGCAGCAACAAGAATATTAGAACCTTTACGATCGATTGCCGCTTGTTGTTCTTTCGTCCAAGTAACCATTTTATTCCTCCTTTTCATTTTGTTGCATCTGTAAGATAATTTCCTCGTCGTGCATCGGTGTCAACGTACGGAAATTGTTTTCTTTTAAAATTGGATCAAACTGACAAATGGATTTGAACGAACAAAATGTACATGCATGCTGATTTTTATGTTCGTATGGATTTAACAAAACTTCTCCAGATGTAATGCGAATACCTGCATCACGAATCAATGAATAGATATGAGACTGCAGTAGTGTAAAGGTTTCTTCATTCGCAACACTTGATTTTGAATATAGACCATCTTTCTTAAAACCAACTGGAATAATGTCACTCCAACCGGATGATGTAAATTGGTCCATTTCCCGTGCGACCGCATCATTATTCGATACATATCCTTTCATCTTGTATTGCTTAAACAGTTCATCTGCAATTTTTTCATCCTCTAAATTTCCTTCTGTTTGTAACATCGCATCATGAACGTGGAAATATAAAACACCACCAGGGGAAGCTTTCATTCCTAACCATTGTTCAGCCTGTGATAACACGACATGTAAATAAGTCAGCATCTGTAATGCCAATCCATAATATACATCGAATAAGTCTAGCTTTCGATCACTTGATTTATAATCAATAATTCGTAAATATAATTGTTCGTTTATTTTAGCTTGATCTACCCTATCAATTCGGCCACGTAATTGTAATGTGTAGCCATTAGAAAGCGGAATCGTTAATGGCGCTAATTGTTGTCTTTCCCCAAATGCTAATTCTACCCCGACAGGTGAAAAACCACTCGCTCGAGCTTGTTCACTTAAAATATATGTTGCCCTTGCAACGACATCGCGTAATTTTTGAGTCATATATTTATAACGATTCGAACTTGTTAAAATCTGATGTTGCAATAATGGCGCCAAATGATGAATAGACTCATCTGCATACCGTTCTGCTTCTTCTCGCGTTATTTTCCCGAAGTCCTTTCCTTCTCGTTGCACCCATTCCGTAATCGTTTTTAATGCTTCATGGAACAGTTGCCCGATATCCGGTGCTTCTAGTTTATATGTGCGGCGTTCAGAAACATCTAAACTATATTGTACAAAATGTTGGTAAGAACAGCGATACATCATTTCTAATCGCGAGACACTCGTATGAACATTTTTATCGTATAATTTTTGAACTGTTTTCTTCGCTAATGGTTTCGGCTTATTTTCATAATATAAGCTTTGTAACACATTATATGTCACACTATGTTTCTCTTCATTTCGAATATACCAATTTAAAACATTCCACCATGTATCTTGCATGGAGTAGCCACGTAAGTAACGTGACAATTGTACCGTTAAAGGGGCACGCGTCATTTCTTTCGTCGTAATAAATCTCTTCGCATCTGATAGTTCATCTGGTTCCATTAATAATTCTGTTTGAATAGACGGAAAGAACTGTTTCATACGCTCGATAAGTGGTGATGGTGTTTTAGTTTTTCCATCACTATCTGCAATGACATAACTTAATGATAAATAATCGGTCGCTTTTGTACATGCTAAATACATATAAAACGTATCATCTAATAAAACACGACGATTACTCTCAGCTAATTTCATACCAAACTGTTTTAAAAACTCACGCTCTTGTTCATTGATCATTCCATCTACAGCTGGTTTCATCGGCCATACACCTTCATTTACACCTAAAAGAAAAGCGCATTTTTTATCTTCCATACGTGAATGGTCAATCGACCCAACGATAATATGGTCCATCGTCGGTGGAACATGAGCAAATTCTAAAGACTCAATTCCAGCTTCTAACACTCTATGAAAACTCGATAAATCCATTTTTTCATTTCCGACTAATTCGACAAACTCGTCCAATAATTGCATAAAGCTATTCCAAACTTGCTCTTCTTCCCGGCCTTTTTCAATTTTGCCTTCTAAGTCAAAAGCCTCTCTAGCACGTTCTAACTGTGTCGGAATTTGCAATTTCTCTAATAACGCGTAGATTTCTGTACATTTTTCTTCAATTGTTTCTGCACGGCGAATTGCATCATCAAAGCTAAATAATGCTTGCACAACTTGATTGCGATATGCGTTAATTTCAATTTGGAATTGTATATCTTTATCTGTTTTTTTAGCCTTATCCATGCCATAAAAACGACGATATTCCCATGGTTCTTCTTGGGTCCATTGTCTCTTTTGTCGTATCCCATATTCTAAACAATAATTTTCTAACTGATCAATCGCATCTTCTGTTAATGGATATTCTTCATCTGTCGGCTCAATGAACCCAGTCTTTAAAAGACGAAATATCGCATCATAACGCCAATTCGTTTGTACAACATCAAATAAAGAACGAATAAATTCAATAAATGGATGATTTAACATCGTTCGTTTTTCATCAATGAAGAAAGGTATATTAAAATCTGTAAATAATGTTTGAATTAAATCATTGTATGTATCTGATTCCCGGTGAAAAATAACGATATCACGATAACGGTATTTTTCATCACGGACAAGACGAAGAATCTCTTGTATCATACCTTCTACTTCTGCTCGAGGATGCACCGCTTCACGCAGACGAATTGGACTTTCTTCTTCTACGTGCAATGCTGGTGCAGGGCGGTCATCAAAACATTGTTCCAAATGATACATATATGGACGCTTTTGAAAAATACCCTGTTCATGAGATAACACAATCGGAGCATTCATTTTTATAGATTCTTCTTGAGCTAATTGTGATAGATGATGATATGTTTCTACCGTTTGATAAAATAAATCTAGTTCATCTACTTGATCATGAATGGATCCCTCATCGACGGTTAAGGCAATCGTTACTTCATCACACACATGCAATAATTGACGAATAATTTCTAATTCTTTTGGTGAAAAGCGGAAGAAACCATTTATATAAATTCGTGCACCACGTAAAGACGGAGTATGCTCAATTTTATCTGCTAACATTTGTAAACGGTCTTCACCATCGATATATTTTTGTTGCAACAATGCTTGTAACTGTGCATAAATAAAATGAATATCTGTTAGTTTATTAGTTAATGCTTCATTTTGTGTTGTAAACGCTATTTGCTCATATAACATTTCTGGTGTAATACAATGTCGTTTTAATTCCGTAATCATTCCTTCTAACTCTTGAATAAACCCATGTTTATCAACCGCTTTTTGAAACATTAAAAAATGTTCTGTACGGTCCTCAATAATTTTTCGTAACATCATTTGCGTTCCAGTCGAAGTAATAAATTGTTTCGTACTACCACCAGTTTCTTGTAAAACACGAAAAGCAAGACGTGAAAAATTCACGACTTGCGCTCGAATACTACCTTTTATATTATCATCTTGTAATAATGTATATTCTTCTTGGAACGTCATCTGCTCTGGTACGATATAATAAATTGGCTTTCCTTCTGGATTTTGTTGTAAAGTTTCTTTTATTTGATGTAAAATATAAGCACTTTTATTCGTACCCGATCGCCCGATAAGCATCGTTAATGACATAAGTGACATCCTCCCATACATTATTTGTTTTTACGTTTTAACATCATATTTTCAATTTGTTTTCCAACTATCCAAAACAATCCGATACAAATCGTAACAATAATTGTTTTCACGGGACTTTCAGCAAACTCCCGTAAGCTAGATCCGACATATGCAATAGAGAAAATCATGACAGATTTTCCTAATAAAACCGCAAGAATAAATTGTTGTTTACTAACATTGGACAATGCAGCTACAACATTAATGACAGAAGACGGTGAAAATGGAAAACAGAGCAAAATAAATAATGGTCCAAATCCATGACGGTCCACCCATTCCGTAACATATGATACTTGTTTATTCGCCTTTAGCTTTTGGAAAAGCTTCTTTTTACTAAAAATACGAATCAGTAAAAAAACCGCAATCGAACCAACTGCTGAACCAATCCACGAATATAAAAAACCTTTTAATAAACCGTATGCAACACTATTTGCCATCACAAATGCAATTAAAGGTAAAAATGGCAAAAATGCTTCAATGAATGGTAGTAATATACCTGGTAAAGGACCTAATTTTTCATATTTATCTAACAACTCTATTGCTTTTTCTAATAATTCATTTGCGTTTTCCATTGTAAAAATTGACCAAATGTACAAATCATCCGACTCCCGTGAAAGCAAATCTTGTTCGCCCTATTTTAATCCAATTTTTATTCCTATGTCTCCTTCTATTTTACATGAAAATATCAATTTTGTTCAGCAAAAGATGCAGTAAAATTCTTTAAAAAGGTTGTGGTTCATTATTCATTCGATTTTCCAATGAATAACGAAACTGTGCTGTCCGATTTAATTGATTGATCATAGAACCATACGATACTTCCAAAACGACACGCTCCCCATTATGGAAAATAATTTCCGAGCGATTATATTCTTTCCTTACGATTTCTTTAATATGTGAATGTGACAACCAAGAGCAATTTTCATTTGAAGGTGACGCTGTAGGGAAAAAATAAATACCACTCATTGGGTCAATAGCAATTGGTGCTTTATGTGTAATATTACTAATATCTCGCGTACCTTCTAAACGACCTTTTAATGAACTACCGAAATATTTGCAAGCATGGTCAATGATTTTTATTGGAGATTCGTAAACGAGGCAATCACGTTCTTCTTCTAATATGTAAGTTGTGTAGTTGCCTATTTCATCTTTACTTCTTAAAACAGCCATTGTAAACGGGGTAATTTCATATAGTTCTTTCTTCTTATTATACACTTTTCTTTTTCTCCTTTCTAAACAAAAAATAGGGCTTATTCAGTAATATAGCAGAACTTTTTTAAAAAACAAGTCCTATTATCTGAATTTTCAATTAAGTATTACGGTTCATTTAGAAAAAAGTCATTTTTTGTGATTGTTTTATAAGCAAAATGACATTTTGCTCCATTTTAAAGAATAAAACATATTATTTTGACATAAAAAATGATGAAAAATGTAATTTTCATTTTTCATCATTTTTACCATATATTATCTTTTTAAAACTTTAATAAACTAACTCTACAAAATCTTCCACTGTTATTTTCCCTAAATAATGTGGGATATCTATCGTTGATAATGCTTCTGTTACTGCCTGTTTATCATGTCTCACGCCGATTAGTTGTTGTTCAACATCTGCCACATTTCCAATTCCAAAGAAATCTCCATATATTTTACAATTTTCAATAATCCCTTTTTTAACGTTTAAACGAACATCTAATAAACCAGATGGGAATTTATGACGTGCTTTTACATTGTATGCTGGGGATCGACCATAGTTCCATTCCCATTTTTGATAACGTTCTTCTGATATTTTATATACGCTTTCCCAATCGGCTTCTGTTAAATCATAACGTGGTACATTTGCCACATCATCCACACCAAAAATAGAACATAATATTAATTCTTTAAATTGCTCCATTGTAATTCTTTCCTCTAAATGGTCGATAATATTTGTCACTCGGCTTCGAATCGATTTAATTCCTTTCGATTCAATTTTTTCCTTACTCACATTTAAGGCACTAACAACATGTTCAATTTCCGAATCAAACATTAATGTTCCATGACTGAACATGCGACCTCTCGTTAAAAATTGTGCATTACCTGAAAATTTCTTCCCCTCTATTAATAAATCATTTCTACCAATTAATTCTGCTGGAACTCCTACACTATTCAATGCTTTCACAATCGGTTCCGTAAATTTAGCGAAGTTGTGGAAACTATCCCCATCGTCTTTCGTAATGAAACTATAATTTAAATTCCCTTCATCATGATAAACAGCACCACCTCCAGATAGACGTCGAACGACTTTAATATTATTTTCCTCGACATAATCTGTATTTACTTCTTCTAATGTATTTTGGTTTTTTCCAATTATAATCGACGGTGCATTTATATAAAATAATAAAAATGTATCTTTTTCCCCAAAATTTTGTAACACATACTCTTCCAAGGCCAAATTAATCATTGGATCTGTTATACCTTTATTATCAATAAATTTCATGAACATCTACTCCCTTTCCCAAATTAACCCTTCTTTAGCTAATTGTATTTTACCATTAAATTGTTCTTTTGTTTCATTTAACAACTGTGGATGATGACCGAAATGCGGTAAATGAGTTAAAATTACCTCTTTAACATCTGCTTCACTAGCTATATGGCCAACATCTTCACTTGTCATATGACCTGCTGCTGTTCCATCTTGCCCTTTATAATAATTACATTCCGATAACAGTAAATCCGCACCTTTAGAAAATTTAATCCATTCATCTTGATATGCAGAATCACCGGTGTATACGATCGTACTTTTTCCATCTGTTATTCTCATACCAAAGCACGGAACGGGATGTTTTGTCCGTAAAAAACGAATAAAAAATGGCCCAATTTTCAATGCATTGTTTGGATCATATTCAACCGCTTCCGTATACTCATCGTCTAAACGACGAAATTCTAAAGGATTTTCGCGATGACCATAAATTTTCACTTTCTTAGTATGACCTGTTATATATGACTGTACTAATAAGATGTGTTGTAATACACCTATATCGGCTACATGGTCTGCATGATAATGTGACAATATTACAGCATCTAATTCTAATACATTTGTATATTTTTGTATTTTACTTAATGCACCACTTCCAAAATCTAACGCAAGTTTATATCCATTCTTTTCAAGTAAATAGCACGCCGAAGCCTCATCCACACCAGGATATCCACCCCAATAACCAATAATTGTTAACTTCATTTAAACCCACCTCTATTTCTACATGTAATGTAACACATTAAAAAAATAAAAAAAAATAAAAAAAATGTTGTAAAACAGGGTTGACTTTTGATTCTCTGTTATAGTACAATAAGTTTAACAAATTGATAAACAATGATTTACGAAATATTTCCAAATTCGAGGAGGAAACAACAATGATGAATGTATTAGATTTTTTCAAAAACTTACCTAAGAAGATGTGTACACAGTGTGGATTCGAAATGGTTGAACAAGCTGACTGTTATGGCAATGTATGTGATGAATGTAATCACCCAGCTAGATAACAAGTACTTGAAAAATCATTTTAATCATATTTTATAGTCTATTCAAAAGTAAGACTTCCTTTCCTATTGGAGCAACTATGTATATAGTTGCTCATTTTTTTATGTAACAGACTAGTACAGGCACACACTCTTATTATTTATTTTAACATAATATAACAAATCAAATTAAAAAACGAGGTTGGGAATATAAATAAATATCAGTTTCTTCAAAGACAATTATTTTATTCCAACCTCATTATTCATTAAAATGTAATTTTGACACTATTTGATTTTTCACCTTCACGATCTGTTAATGTATCGTAAGGGACAACATAATAAGAGCTACCATCAAATAAAGAGAATTTATCTATCGTAAATTCATTTTTACCGATAACCTCTCCAATCTTTTGTACCTTATCATTTTTTTGTTCATAAATTCGATAAATAATCCGATCGTCTTCTTGTTTTGCCCAGGTTAACTTCCCTTTCATCAATTTAAATCCGCCAAATGTATGGGAACCTTTTAAATCTGTTATAACAGGCAATTGAATTGGTTCTTCTAGTGCATCGACCTTTTCCGGTTTAGTAAATGTCGCTTCTAATGACTGCTGTTCATTTAATTTAGTTAAAATTGTTTTCGTCATGACCGTTGGATAGGAACTACCACCGAATAAATAATTTCCTTCCTCAGAAATATCATCATATCCCATCCATAAAGCTGTAACATATTCTGGTGTCATCCCAACAAACCAAGCATCTTTCGTTTGTCCTTCATGTTTCGGATGTTGTGTAGAACCAGTCTTCCCGGCTAATTCATTCGGATAGTAGCCAGATTGTGCGGTTCCGTTCGTTACAACAGCTTTCATAATTTCTAACATATTCCATGCTACTTGTTCTGAAAACACTTCTGTTTCATCATGATTTTCTGTTAGCATTTCATTTCCATATAAATCATGAATATCAATAACCGCATGCGCTTCAATAGACCTTCCACTATTTGTAAATGTCCGGTATCCTTGCACCATTTCTTTTAATGTGATTCCATTTTCTAAACCACCTAAAGCGATACGTAAATTTTTATCTTTAAATTCTATTCCCATTTTCTCTAAATAACTTTTCCCGTAATCGATACCTATTTGATCTAGTAGCCAAACAGCAGATGTATTTTTTGATTGTACTAACGCATCGTACAAACTAACTTCGCCGTTATATACTTCGTTCGCATTACGAACAGGTTTGCCTTCCCATTCTTTCATTTCATCTTCTAACATCGAAAAAGGAGTGTAATCTCCCGTCTCAAGTGCGGGACCATATACAGCTAAAGGTTTCATCGTTGATCCTGGTTGCCCGACTCGTGCTACAGCACGGTTATGTTGTGAAGATTTAAAGTTCCTTCCACCAATTGCTGCAGCTATTTGACCGGTTTCCCCTTCCATCATTAAAAATGCCCCTTCGACATTTTTCATACTATTTCCCGGGAAATACGTATCTTGTTGAAATTCCTCAAATGCTATATTTTGCGCTTCTTTGTTAATTCCTGTTCTAATACGATATTGTGTTGCTTTTAAGTCTTCTAAAGTTAATCCGTATTCTTCTTCGACTTCTTGAATAACTAAATCAACATAAGCCTCATATGCCGGATTTGTTTTTCGTTCTGTAATTTGTAAATTAACGCCTTTTGCTTTCGCTTCTTCTGCTTCTTCTACCGTAATTAACTGTAAGTCTGCCATCGTTTGTAATACGACATCCCGACGATTCTTCGCCTTATCTGGATGATCGATTGGCGAATAACCATTTGGTCCTTTCACCATTCCCGCTAACAATGCACCTTCTTCTAAATTTAAATCTTGTACTGATTTATTGAAATATTTATTGGCAGCAGCTTCTATTCCATAACGACCTTGCCCAAAGTAAATAACGTTTAAATACATTTCGAATATTTCATCTTTCGTATACTCACGTTCTAAATAAAGGGAGATCATTCCCTCTTTTACTTTTCGGTACCATGATTTGTCATTCGTTAAAAATAAGTTTTTAGCCAACTGTTGTGTGATCGTACTTCCACCTTCTGCTTTACTACGTGTAATAATATCACGATATAGTGCACGACCGATAGAACGCATATCTACCCCACTATGTTCATAAAATCGCTTATCTTCAATTGCTAGAAATGCATTTTGAACATGCTCAGGTATTTCTTCAAGTTCTACAGGCAAACGATATTCATCATATAAATACCAAATAACCTCTCCATCTTCTGTTTCAATTGTTGTCGGTGAGCTAACAAACAATTTTTTCTCGTCTACAAACATCTTTCCACCATAAAGCAATGTCGTATATCCAATTAATAAAAGTAAAAAAACTGAACCAGCAAAAACTGCCACTTTTTTTATTGTAAAAAATTTGCGACGTTTTGAAGATGTTTTATCAGTTTCTTCCACTTCATTGATTTCATCGATTTCAACACTTTCTATTTCTTCTTTCTCGTTATGGTATTTATCCATTCGTGTTTTACGAGCAATCGTTTCTTTTTCATATGTTTTAAACTTTCGAGACGGTCGGTATATTTTTGTTTCATCTATTGCATCGTCGATCGTTTCTTTTCCTGTCGTTGTAAAAAAATCTCGTACAATCATAAAGAAAGTACGCTTTTCTTCCTTTTCATGACGGTCAGAGCGTCTTTTTCTTTCAGACGGTCCATTATTATTATCCATTTCATCACCTCAACTTGACCATCGATAATTCAGTTTTCTTTTATATTATACGATATTACCATGTATAATGGGTAATAACGACATCTTTTTCATTCAATTGTGCAAAATAAATAGGAAGGAGGATGTATAAATGTGGGGATTTATGACAACTGGTACTATTTCATTTTTAAAACAACTAACTAAAAAACATGAAACAATCGATTTTTCTTTCATGAAAGGCGGAGGGGCTACACTCGTTTATTATGAGAGTGAAAAAAAGAAAAGTATTTTCGTCTCAGGTAGAGCGTATCAAATTTTATATGACTTTAGAGCGCTCGAACGAAATGGCTTTGTCGTGATGGATCATATTCCTGTCGTCGATGACGGAAAAGACATATTTGAAAGTAAAGTAAAAGAATTTTTACCTACGATAACGCGTGCCTATGGTATACAAACTATTCGCTTTTTCAAACCTAATAAAAGTGATACTTATTGTATTATGACACAATGGAAATCAGAAGATGCATACGAAACCTTTTTACAGTCATCTATGCATGATTTTTATGAAGAAGCAACACTAGCAAGACATTCAGCATATTTTGCTGAACGACCATTTACTTCCACATATTATATGCTCAAAGAAGATGAATAAAAATAAAGCGGTTCTTGTCTATTTATGGCACAGACAAGAACCGACTTCATTAATTTAATACATATGTTTCAAAGAAATCTTCATATACTTCTTCGGCATTTTCAGGTAACCCTTCTATTCTAGCTACCTCTTCCCCGTTTTCATAATGAATTAATGTTGGAGTGCCTTCAATTTCATAATGTTTCATTTTATCATATTCTAATAAATTCAATTTCTTCATATCGACATCTAAGTCTTCAGCTAATGGAGAAACAATTGGCGTTGCCTTTTGGCAATACGAACAAGTTGGGCTAAAGTAATAAACTGTAACAGATTCCTTATTATCTAATTTTTCATCTAAATCATCCGGCACAATAATGTTTTGATAATTCGGATCATCTAACAAGTCTACTGTTGATTGTTGTAAATTTGTTTTATCATATGGATTATTATCTTCAATCGTTTGTTTATTTTTCATATTAGTCACTAGCATTAATCCTGCAAATAACACAACGATAACGACTATAATAAGTATCATTTTATTTCTCAATCTAATTTCCTCCCTAATCTTTTACCTTGTTTGTGCATTACTTATTTTGAACGTAACATCATAATATGTAATATAAAAATAATAATAAATGCTGTTCCAGCTAAAAATGGAATAGTAATAAATCCAAAATAGTTTACATATTGTAAATTACACGGGATTTCTCCACACATTCCTCCAGCCTCTTGTAGAAATGACAATTTTTGTACTCCGTAATGATAGACGGAAACAAGTATACCAATTCCACTTAGTATAAGACCCGGCAATGCAATATCTATATTTTTCTTCCATAATGCAACACCATATATAATAACTAATGGATACATAATAATACGTTGTATCCAACAAAGTTCGCACGGTATATAACCCATTATTTCAGAATAGAATAAACTTCCAAACATTGCGATTAATGCCTGAATCCAAATAAGTGTTAAGATATTTTCTACTTTTTTTGATCCATTCATTTGCTTCTCCTTTTTAATGTCATTCATTCTATCGTAATTATAAAATATAACATTTTTATTTACAATTGGTTGATTTCAACAAACTTGTGTCTATTATAAAATACTCATAAATTGTTCATAATTAAAAAAATATGAGGTAAAAATTTACCTCATATTTTTATTAACTAGCCTGTGTAATTTTTAATTGAATTGTTTTTTTTACTTCTTTTAATTGTTCTTCTGTTAATGGTACTAATGGTAATCGTACCTCTCCAACAGATACACCTTTCATATTTAGTACTGCTTTTAATGGTGTTGGACTTGGTGCTGAAAATAATGCTTTAAATACTGGTAATAATTGACGGTGAATTGCACCAGCTTCTTTGACATTTCCAGCATGGAACGCTTCAATCATTTGTTTCATTTCATTCCCGACAATATGTGCTCCTACAGACACGATACCTACTCCACCAATCGCTAATACTGGCAATGTTAAGCTGTCATCTCCACTATAAAGCAAGAAATCATCTGCTGTTCGTTCAATAATTTCTGCCATTGCATCTAAATTACCACTCGCTTCTTTTACACATACAATGTTATCCACTTCTGATAGACGAACGATTGTTTCAACATCAATGTTGACAGCCGTTCTTCCTGGAATATTGTATAACATTACTGGTAATGATGTCGCATCTGCAATTGTTTTAAAATGCATATATAAACCTTCTTGAGATGGTTTATTATAATATGGTGAAACGAGCATAATTCCATCTACACCGCATTTTTCTGCTTCTTTTGTTAATGCAACTGATTCTCTCGTATTATTCGATCCAGTTCCAGCAATAACAGTTAAACGTCCTTTTGCTTCATTCACAACAAATTCAAATAACTGAATTTTTTCCTCAGTAGATAATGTTGGACTTTCCCCTGTTGTTCCTGCAACAACTACTGCATCTGTACCATTATTCGCTAAATGATCGAGCAAATTTTTCGTCGCCGGAAAGTCTATGTTCCCCTCTTCATTAAACGGCGTTACCATTGCTGTAATTACTTGACCAAAATTCATTTTCCTCACCCTTTTATGATATTTAACATATAAGGCTAATCTTATACAGCGTTTTAAAGATAAAAAAACAACAACGACGGCTCGCTGTTGCATAGACATTTATATATACTAATACATATAACAATATGTCTGCAAGATAGCCCTCCATATAGTTTCCTATATGACAGTTCTACACTTATTCAATGTAGACCCAACTATTCAAACAATGAGGTTTTGAATAATTTCGGCAAATTCCCCTTTCCATAATAATCATTAGAGCTCATTCTCTTCCTACTATGTACTCTTGGTTTTTGCTCCTCCATACTCACTTACAATCGTGAACGTAGAATATGTTTTCTTACTATGTACTATAACAAAAACTATATTAGTTTGCAATAGTTTCTTGTAGGATTCATCTTTTGTTCAAATCCTATGAAAAAAATTAATTTTTGACTATCTATATCGAAAATAAAAAGCTAAACAATCCATTATTACATGATAAAAATGGACTTAGAAACATAAATACAACAAACAAATCATAGTATAAATCGGTATATCGGTATTTTCATTTCTTCCATGTTATAATGGTTAAAAATTAGAGGGGGATACGTATGTTACAACAAATATTTCAAAAAATAGATGAACATTATGAAGAAATGATTGAGATTCGTCGCTATTTACATAAGCACCCCGAACTCTCCTTTCACGAGAAAGAAACCGCTAAATATATAGCTCAATATTATGAAGATTTACACATGCCGTATGAAACAAATATTGGTGGCAATGGGGTCATTGCAACATTAAAAGGAAAACATCCAGGGAAAACAATAGCTTTACGTGCAGACTTTGATGCCCTACCGATTCAAGATAAAAAAGATGTACCTTATAAATCAACCGTACCAGGAGTCATGCATGCTTGTGGCCATGATGGCCATACTGCAACTTTGTTAGTTTTAGCAAAAGTAATGCAACAATTTCAAAATGACATACATGGTACGATCGTCTTTTTACACCAACACGCGGAAGAAATAACACCAGGTGGAGCAAAACCAATCGTAGAATCAGGTGCTATTGACCATGTCGATAAAGTTTTTGGTAACCATTTATGGGCTACGACCCCTTTAGGTACATTACAAACACGTCCAGGCGTATTCATGGCTGGTACAGATAAATTTGAAATAACTGTTAAAGGAAAAGGTGGACATGGTGCTTACCCACATGAAACGAAAGATGCTTTATTAATCGGTGCGGAAATCGTTAGCCAACTACAAAATATTATTAGTCGGAGAATAAGTCCCCTTGAAACAGCTGTCATCACAGTAGGAAGTTTCCATGCAGGAAATTCTTTTAATGTTATTGCAGATGAGGCGACATTAGTTGGTACTGTACGGTATTTAGATGAAGCTGTGCAAGCGGTTGTAAAAAGAGAAATTACGCAAGTTGTAAAAGGAATTTGTCTCGCAAATAATGCCGAATACGATGTAAATTACAGTGAAGGGTATCCACCTGTCGTTAATCACGAAGAGGATGTAGCAACACTATTTAAAGCGAGTGAACACATCCCAGAAATTAAAGAAAAATATGTTTCAGAAGCCCAAATGGGTGGAGAAGATTTTGCCTACTATGTGCGACAAAAAGAAGGTGTATTTTTCTTTACAGGTGCACAGAAAGAACGACATTCCTATCCACACCATCATCCTATGTTCGACTTTGATGAACGTGCAATGCCAATTGCCGCAAAAACATTTATTAGTGCCTACTTTGAATCGCAAAAATAAAAACAAAGCTAGGACATAACTAGTTTTTATTCTATTTTCGTTGAAATGATTAGGAGCTTGTCAAAGAGTGAACTTCTTTTTCTGTTCGTTGATGTAGTTCCTTTGAAGAAACGATGTAGTTAATCCAATAAAATAAAAAAGGGAATTTCAGTAAAACTTAATTTACTGGAATTCCCTTTTATTGTTCCCTAAATTTTGTCTCAAGTTCATATTATTTATTAATTCGTTTTTCAATATACATTGAATGGAATAAGTAATTAAACAATAGCCCTAATGAAAACATAATTAACGCTAATTGAAACTCCGTCATAGCAACAAAAACGAGTGTAAATAGAATCGTTTGTGCAATCGTTAAATTAGAAGAAAACGCAATATACCGGTTCCTTTTCTCTTGTTGATCGACTGGATAAATGTCTAACCACATACTCGTTTGATGGTGATAGTATAATGAAACCATTTGAAAAATTGCCATGTAAATAAAAAGCAATCCAAATAAGATTTTCAATACATCGTTCGGAATAAATAATATAAATAGCGTTCCGATTACGATTAATCGAATATACATATTTAAATAATCACTACTACGAATAAAAGTTAAACGATATAAATAGTCATATGTCTTCTTTTGTGAAAATGATACCTGTTTTTCCACCATATTCGTAAGAAGCCGTCGCTTTTTCATTCGCTTTGTTATTTGTGGAGCTTCCGCAAACATACTAACGAAACGATAAAATTGTGCCAAACGATGTTTATCATTTTCGATTAAAACATCCCAAGCTAATCCTTGTTGTTTTTTTAATGTCAACGTATTTCTTAATAGAACGATACTTAAAAACATAATAAACACAATCGTAAAGTAACTGCTAGCAAGCAAGAAATAAAAGAAATAAATACTAATAGCTGCACGAAGGACAATATCTTGTTTTCTAAAAAACGCATCATGACTTCGTAACATATACCAGTTCATCCACATATGTACTGCTTTTAAAATGAGCACAACCCCGATTAAAATACCGTACTGTGTTAACCCTTTTTCCGGATAAATATGGGTATATAATGGGCCAATGGCAACGACTGTAAATAAAACGATATATAATTGAAAAAAATAATTATATAAAAATGTACGCTTAAAATAAGGTGTCATTGCTCGTTCCTTTACAATAATGAACACTTTATCAGGTTCTTTAAGAAAAAATTGTAATGGATTATATGTGACGACAATTCCAAATACAACTGCCATCACAATCGTCGGAATAAGCGGATCTGTTATTTGCTCAATCATTTGTTGATAATAGACAGAAACCGTCACTAATATAAAAATGAGCGCAATCATAAAATGCCCATTAAAAATATAACGCAAGTAACGATTTAATAACTTCATATGTTCTTTGAAGCGCTCTTGAAACAGTTCCTTTGCATTAAACATTGTTCTCTTCCTTTGTTAACTGGATATAAATATCATCTAGTGACGCACCTGGCATCGAAAAATCTGCTTGAAGTTCCGCTAACGTTCCGTGTGCACGAATTTCTCCTTCATGAATAATCACGAATCGATCACAATATTGTTGTGCCGTTGCTAAAATATGTGTCGACATTAATACGCCTGCACCATTGTGCTTCATTTTTTCAATCCATTCTAAATAAGCCTGAATTCCTAAAGGATCCAGTCCAACGAATGGTTCATCGACAATATATAATGCTGGCTCTATTAAAAATGCACACATAATCATTACTTTTTGTCGCATACCTTTAGAAAAATGGACAGGGAACCAATGTAAATGCCTTTCCATTCGAAACGCCTTTAGTAAATGTGGCAATCTTTGCTCAAAATCTTCTTCTGCAATGTCATATGCCATTGCGGTTAATCGTAAATGTTCATGCAATGTTAATTCATCGTATAAAATTGGCTGTTCTGGAATATACGCTAATTGCTTCCGATAATTTTCTTCGTTATCTTTAAATGTATGTCCATTAATTTTAATAGACCCTGATTTCGGTTGCATTAAGCCAATGACATGTTTAATTGTCGTACTTTTTCCAGCACCATTTAAACCAATTAAACCGACAATTTCATTTTTATGTACGGTAAATGATATATTTTGTAATACATTTTTATTCGTGTATCCACCAATTACATGTTCAATCTGTAGTAATGGTTGCATCCATCATTCCTCCAATTCTGGATTATCCATCCTTTTCAATCTAATACTAGTATATAGTATTTTCACTTTTGTTGTATAATGATACAACAATCGTTCACAATAGGAATAAACTTTTACAATGGATGAACACAACCTCTAACGTTTCACACGAATCATACATATACTTGTTCGTATGTTTATGTTAAAATAAACATACGATTACTAAACGTTGGAGGTTGTTGAATATGAAACATGATGATTGCCTATTTTGTAAAATAATCGCAGGTGAAATCCCTTCTGCAAAAGTGTATGAAGATGAGAATGTATATGCTTTTCTTGATATTAGTCAAGTAACAACTGGTCACACATTAGTAATACCTAAAGTACATACGGTCGATATTTATGAGATGGATGAAAATGTTGCATCCAAAATCTTCACATCTGTTCCAAAAATTGCTAGAGCGATGAAAACAGCATTTAAACCGGCTGGATTAAATATTTTAAACAACAATGAGGTTGCCGCTGGTCAATCTGTATTTCATTTCCATTTACACTTGATTCCACGTTATAATAAAGATGATGGTTTCAATGCAAAATGGATTATGAGAAATGATGAATTTTCACAAGAAGAACTTCAAGATATGGCAAACAATATTGCAAAAGAAATTGAATAAACTTTAATATGAAGGAGTCGATATAGGTATGTCGAACGGAAAGTCAATCATTACAGGTTTTATCGTGGGTGGAGTCGTTAGCGCAGCAACAGCATTATTAGTCACACCTACTTCTGGGAGAGAATTACGTCAACAAATAAAAGAACAAAGTTTAGAATGGAAAAGTACGGTGGATGACATTATCCAAGATGGTTTACGTTTAAAAGACCAAATTGCAAAGACTTCTAAAGAAGGTGTTGCATTAATTAACGAGTTAACAGAAGAAATGAAAACATCTATTGAAGAGTGGAAAGAAGCGATTGAACCACATCAGGAAAATATCCACGGATATTTAGAAGAAATTGAATCTAGTATTAAAGATTTAGAAAACAAATTACAAAATCAAAAATAATTTTTTAAAAGGTTGGGGCATCTGTACACGTAATAAAATTGGAATACATGTTCAAAGGTATCAAAACATTTCCTATTTATTTTTATTACAATTATATGTCCGAACCTTTTTTATTGTCACATAAATAACATATTTTAAAAGGGTGCTAATCATTTATCCATTCGTTAAAATATGTTACTCTTTAATGAGGATGAATTGAAGGAGTGTAGTTAAGTTGAAAAAAGTAATTGCAGCAACAACATTATCAATTAGCATATTAGGACTTGCAGCATGTGGTGGAGGATCTGAAACAGTTGTAGATTCTAAAGCTGGAAAAATAACGAAAGATGATTTTTATGAAGCCTTACAAGAACAAAATGGCGCAGAAGTGTTAACTGAATTAATTACATTTAAAGTATTAGAAGATAAATATGAAGTATCTGATGACGAGGTACAAAAAGAATACGATAAATTAAAAGAACAAGTAGGCGAAGACTTTGACAGCATTTTAGAAATGCAAGGATTAACGGAAGATGAATTAAAAGAAGACATCCGTAAAGGTCTGTTAAATGAAAAAGCTTTAACGGAAGGTATCGAAGTAACAGACGAAGAAATTGAATCTTATTACGAAAATATGAAAACAGAAGTAAAAGCGAGCCATATTTTAGTGGATGATGAAGAAACAGCAAACAAGGTGAAAAAAGAATTAGATGATGGTGCTGATTTTGCAAAATTAGCGAAAAAATATTCTACAGATGAAGCGAACAAAGATAAAGGTGGAGACTTAGGTTACTTCACTGTTGGTACGATGGTAGGCGAATTTGAAGAAAAGGCCTTCACAATGGAAAAAGATGAAATTAGTGAACCTGTTGCTTCAGACTTCGGTTTCCACATTATTTTAGTTACAGATAAAAAGGAAACAGAGGAAGAAATTGGTTCATTAGAAGATGAGAAAGAAGAAATTCGTCAAGTTCTTTTAGAACGAAAAATTGATCCACAAGAAGCTGCTACTAAAATCGATGACCTCATTAAAGATGCTGACGTTGACATTAAAATCGACGAGTTCAAAGATATTTTAGATGCACCTGAAATGCCTGAAATTCAAGGATAATTTTCACAAAAAAATAGAACGGTCATGTTTATCACGATAAGATAAACATGACCGTTTTTGTTGTATACATATATCAAAATTAATAGTGAGCGACAAAGATAGGGAATGTCAGTAAATTAATTTTACTGACATCCCCTTTTATCATTCACCGTTTTTCATCTCGGTTCTTCATTATTCATTCGTAAATTTTGGTTTATAAAATGATCGGTTATCCAAGGAGAAAATTCGTTCGGTAAATTCTCCTGGAAGAGTTTTTCCTAACTCCCTTGTTAACACATTCATTTGTGCATCAATGACATCAATTAAGTGTAAAATTTCAGCTTCTTGAATAATTGGTCGTTTCGGACTGCCATATTCTAACTGACCATGGTGGGATAAAATTAAATGTTGTAAAACGATTACCTCTTCTCCCTCAATACCCAATTGATCTGCCACTTCCTTCACTTCAGTTGCCATCATTGAAATATGACCTAGTAAATTTCCCTCTAGTGTATAAGATGTGGAGACAACTCCTGATAACTCATGGATTTTTCCGATGTCATGTAAAATTACCCCTGCATATAATAAATCTTTATTTAATGTCGGATATAAACTACATAACTGTTTAGCTACTTGTAACATACCAACAATATGATGTGCTAAACCAGATACATACGCATGATGAATTTTCGATGCTGCAGGATAAACATAAAGTTCTTCTTGGTATTTTTGTACGAACGCCCGAACTATACGTTGTAAATTTGGATTTTGCATTTCAAAAATCGCTTCTGTAATTTTTTCTTGTAATACTTCTTTATCTACCGGTGCTTTCTGTAGGAAATCAGAGACACGAACGCCATCTGTCACTTGTGCGGGACGAATCGTTTTAATACGAAGCTGTGCTTTTCCTCTAAATTCATTAATATCTCCTACGATATGAACAACCTTTTCTTCTACAAATGTTTCCATATCACCTTTAGATGCATCCCATAATTTCGCTTCGATCTCACCAGTAGAATCCGTGAAATAAATCGTCAAAAATGCTTTCCCATTGCTAGCCGTTCCCCTCGTTGCCGATTTAATTAACATGAATCCTTCAAACGTGTCTCCAATTGTGTAGTTTGCAATTCCTTTACGCATGAACATCCTCCTTCATCTTTTCGTTCGTTAAAATATGTGTTGCTTGAACTTGTTTCGCAAAATAATCTTTACACGTAAATAAAATAACTTGTTGAGTTACACTAATCTCTCGTAATAATTGTACCATTTGTGAAGATCGTACTGTATCAAAATGGACAAATGCATCATCAATAATAAGTGGAACGGAAATTTTTTCTTGCATGATAACATTCATCGCTAGGCGCAATGCCACATACAGTTGATCGATCGTCCCTTTTGATAGTTCATCCACTCTATACCTTCGTTGGTCTTCTGTTTCTACTTGGAATGGCAATTTTTCCGTCGGAGCAAAAACAGTTACATACTTCCCTTGCGTAATATGCTCAAAAAATGTACTCGTTTTATCTATTACTGCATGGAAGTACTTTTCCTGGTACCGCTTCTTCGCTTCATCTAGTGCTGCCTGTGCTACCTTATATACGGACCATTCATTCGTCAATTTCGTTAACTTCGTCTTTTCCATCTCGAGTAAATAAATTTTCTCTGATAATATACCAGATGCTTCTAATTGCTCGACCTCATATTGTACAGCGACATATTGTTCATGTGTACCATTCATTTTAGTTTGTTTCCGAATCTTCTCTTGTCTGAGTTGCTCCACCAACTCTTCTAAAGTTTCCTCTGATTCTGTTGATGCAAACATTTCCTTCAATTCTACCTCTGAAAACTGTAATTGTAATGGGGATAAAATTTCCTTCATTTCTCGGTCTAGTGAAGTAATTTTTTCGTTTTCACGAGCGATCGTATAAAATTCATTGTCATTTTCTACTTGCGCGATCGCAAACAGTTCCTTCATTTCCGTACGATATGTCGCAATCTTTTCTTCGATATCAATTAATACGTTTTGTCGTTCATTCATTTCTCTTTCAGCTTGTTCTTTTTTTGCAACTGATTGCTGTTCTTGTTCATATATTTCTTCTATTTGTTGAATCGTTACATTCGGAACTCCTAAATGCTCTCCCAATTGTTTACGTATTCTTTCTAACGGAGCAAATGTATGCTCCATCGAGTATAAATCGTTTTGTAATTCGGATCTCGTTTGCAACATTTCCTTCACTTCTCTAATATACCGAATATATGTATCCCAGATATACACTTCCAATTGTTGCAAAAATGGATATTGAAACGTTACTGTCGCAATTTTATCTTGCAGTTGTGTCTGTTTCGTTTTCCATGCTTCCCATTTGTTATCAAGCAATAAATCTGCATGCAATACTTTTTTCAGTTCATTCTGTAGTAAAAATAATTCTTGATGGATTGTTTGTTGTTGTTGGATAATTTGTTCATTTTCGATATATTGTTGTTCCGTCATCTTATCGGTTGCATGCTGTGTACTGATTGGCACCGCATCCCATAATCGTTGCAAATATAACTTTTGGGCAACACCAATGATAACGAGGATACCGGCAAACAACATAAACATCGGCATGTCATTGCTCCATCCGATAAAAGCACAGATTATTGCCACAACAATAGCCCCATACATTATTTGATTAGATTGAATACGTTTTTTCTCTGTAAAAGCTTCCATATCTCGTTGACGGGAGGCATGTTGAGTGTAAAACAGTTGTTCATTTTCGTATCGTTTATTTGCCGTTTTTCGTTCTTCTAATAACGTTTCATCTATTATTTGATCGTTTATATCATCTATTTCTTTTTCAAGTCGATTGATCTCCGTCTGGTTCGTACGTTTTTCGTCTTGTAAAATAGCCTCTTCCTGTTGAAGTGTACTAGCTTGTTCTTTTATTTGCTGCACTGTTTGGTCTAGATGAAACGGTAAAATAATATCCTCTATTTCTTCTACTGTTAAAGATACTTCTGATAACTTTTCCCGTAAAGTCTCTTCTATTTGTTTCAATTGAACAGTAAGATGTGCTATATCCTTTTCTAAATCAATATAAATCATTTTTTGTTTCATAAATTGCTGTAATAAAGCATGATAATCTTTAGAAAGTAATGTCTCATTTGCTTCTTCATATGCTTTTTCGTACTGTTGTAATTGTTGTTTTAACACATTGCGTTCACTTTCTATTGGCAGCAAACGATCCTTTAATCGTTCAAAACGAGCAATCCCCTCTTCTGGAAAAGGTTTGATTTCCTCATATGCTGCTCGTTCTTTTTCCAATAATAGATAAGCCTCTTTTTGTTTACATGCGTATAAATGCTTTTCCTTCAAATGTAAGGTCGCTTCTATTTGATCTTGTTCCATCTCTAGTTGTTCTAATGTTTCTTTTAACTCTTCTAAATTTGTTCGTTTTTCAATGTACGTAGATTCTCGGTGTTGTAGTTGCCGTACTTCCTCTGCTAATGTTTCTACTTTTTTTAATTGTTCATTGATTTCTGCTTTCCACCCTCGCGCCTTATATAAGGAACCTAAACGTTGATCTAATGTTTTTTCCACCTTATATATACTCGTGGAACCAGTCAGTCCGACACTAAATAAAACATCATTTAAATCTTGTACCTTCATCTGTTGAATTTCAGATAATTGAAGTGCGGTAAATGCATAAATAGATTCAAATGTTTCACGTGTTAATCCATACAAAAGTTCCTCTAAAAACTGTGCCGGTGCTTCGCCATCTTCAGTTAGAACACGTACGCCATTTTTTGTTCGTTCTATTGTATACAGAGCACTATTTTGTTCAACTGTTAAAGAACCACCAAATCGTGAACTATATTTTGATTCAAAATGTTGGCGTCTTTTTGGAGGGAGTCCGAACATGACGAATAAGAAAAATTGCTGTAAGGTAGATTTTCCAGATTCATTTTCTCCATAAAAGGCATTAAATTGCGCAGAAGAAAAATCAAAAGTTTGATCCACCCATTTTCCAAATCCGTATATATCCGCTTTTACAAATCGCATCGTATCCCCCCTTTTTTATGTTTGTGAAAAGTAATAATGTAATAATTTCTCCGCTTCTTCGATGACTGTTTCTTCGTCCATTTTTTCAACATGTCTTCTTACGTTTTGCTCTTTCCACAACGGCAATACTGCATCTTGAATGGAAATGCTATTTATACTTTCACGTAATTCTGCAATGAAAAATTGATCTTGTGACTTCGCTTCATGAAAATCAATTTTATAATCATAAATATGTTGCCAATTTGGTAATAATTGATATTGTTCATTCCATAACATAATAAAATCTTCGATAATTCCTTCACGATCTAATTGTAATAAATAGTCATTCGTACTGCGGAATATAACATGGTTAAATTGAGGCTGTACTGCTGATTGATACAAATTTTCAAGAACGACTTCAAATTGCCCAACCGATTGTACATCAGATATGTCTACGATATGTTCAACAAATAAAATCGACTGTAACGGAATAAATGTAAGGGATATGTCATCTTTATCCATTACACAATAATAACAGCCCTTTTCTCCAGTCTCTTTCCGATGTCGTCCTTGAATATTTCCGGGATACACTATCGGAGGATTTTCACTTATATGTGCACGTGTATGAATATGCCCAAGCGCCCAGTAGTCAAACGGTTTCTCTTTCATTTCTTCTAATAAAAATGGCGCATATGGATCATGTTCATCATTTCCAGATAATGATCCGTGCAATGTAGCAATATGAAATGGAATAGACGCATCTTTTCGTTCGTATTGTGGCACTTTATTTTCAGTGACCGCCCGATTTTCATAACTAAATCCATAAATCTCCGCTAATGGTTCATTTTCCTTTAAATACGTAAAAGATGTTACATCTTCTCCAGGAAAAACATGTACATTACTCGTAAATGTAATTGGATACTTATTTCCTTTTACATAGTCGTGGTTCCCATAGGAAACAAATACTTCAATCCCATATTGTTCTAATTGTGCAAATCCATCTCGCACATAAATTTGTGCATGTAAGCTTCGGTTGTCTTGATCGAAAAGATCGCCAACAATTAGCACAAAATCAACTCGTTTTTCAATCGCTGTTTCAATTAATCGATCGAATGCACGATAAGTACTTTTTTGCGTAGCCTCAAATAAAGAAGCTGGCAATGTAGCCATTCCTTTAAACGGTGCATCAATATGTAAATCTGCTGCATGGATAAATGTTATTTGTCGTTTCAATGTATCACCAAATTTCATTTGTTTAGTTAAATTTTATCATATCACGTAGCAAAAATACGAGCAAACGTTTGCATGCCACATAAAAATATAGCAAATTTATTCACATGAAAAACACCCAAAATAAGCAAAATTCTGGGTGTGTATCGTCATTCTATTTTCCACTTCGTTCTTTTTTTAATAAGATAATTTGTTTCAACTAATTCTTTTCCTTTTTTGACAACTGGAAGGCATTTTTTAAATCCTTTAAGGAACGAGATGGTCCATACATTAAAACACCACCACGGTATATTCTAGCGCCAAGTAGTGCAAATAAAATAGTCGTTCCAACTAAAATACCGATTGATAATATAATCTCCCACACAGCAATCTCAAGCATACCAATTCGTAAAAACATAATCATCGGTGTGAAAAAAGGAATATATGAAGTTACAGTAATAAATGTTGCATCTGGAACAGATAAACCGAACATCGCAATGAAAAATGCAACCATTATAAGTAATATCATTGGTAAAATAAGTTGTTGCACATCTTCCACCCGACTAACGAGCGAACCTAGCATTGCAGCAATCGTTGCATATAATAAATAGCCAAGTACGAAAAATAATAGGGCATACACATATATACTAATTGGTGCAGAGGAAATACCAATCATATCTAATGTTTCCGACACTTCTACACTCGTCGTAATTTTATATTTAATAAAACTAAAACTGACGAAGAAAAACAATAAAATTTGTGTTAACCCTAGTAAAGCGACACCAAAAATCTTTGCAAACATATGTGTCACAGGTGGTGCACTAGAGATTAATATTTCCATCACTCGTGAAGATTTTTCCGTTGCCACATCTGTCGCGATCATCTGACCGTAAATAATAACTGCCATATATAAAACGAATAACATAATATAGACGATGACTCGTGCTTGGTTTAATTCTTCGTCGGTTTTCGTCGCTTCATCTAAAGCAACTTTTTCAAACGATATGGGCTCATTAATATCCATTAATGTCGCTTCGTCAACACCAGCTTGTTCTGTTGCAATCGCTACCTTTAATTGTTGCAACTGTTGATGTATCATCGACTGAACACTCGATTCCGATGCTTTATTTTCATAATAAGTTGCGGTTAATATGTTTTGTTCATTAACATCAATGACTAAAAATGCTGCAGCTTCATCTTCTTGCACCATTTCTTTAGAAAGTTCTTCTGACTCACTCTCTTTAAAAACAATCCGTTCATCCATTTGTTGGACAGACACTTCCAACATATTTGCTACTTCTGTATCGCCTTCGATGAAGATGATTTTATCCTCCTCATCTTGAAATAACTTTATAATTACATCAATATTTGCTGCAGCAATAACGAATACTAAAGTAATAGCTGTAGATATAATAAATGCTTTTGATTTCAACTTTGAAACGTACGTATGCCCTAAAATCGTCCAAAACTTATTCATATTTTTCCCCTACC
>DXHX01000173.1 GCA_019113205.1 Candidatus Pseudogracilibacillus intestinigallinarum
GTACAATAAAAAAAAGACATCCGTACAATGTAAAGAATCTTCCTTACACATTGTACGGATGTCTTTTATGGTGTTTCTAATGTTATTTCCCCTAATTTTGCTTGACGGAAATCTTGTAAAACAACATCCGCAACTTTGTCAAAATTTACTTGACCACCACTTTCAAGTGCACCACGTTTTTTTCCAATCAATTCAAAAACTTCCCACATATCATCTACATCCGTTAAACCATATCTTTTTTTTAATAAATTAGGATAAGTTTCATAAATATATTGTAATAAAAACGCAACTACATCTTGCAAAGGTAAAATTTCATCCTTAATTGAGCCAATTGCCGCAACACGTAAACCAATCAATTCATCTTCGAATTTCGGCCATAAAATACCTGGTGTATCTAGTAGTTCAAACTTTTGTTTTACTTTGATCCACTGTTGCATTTTTGTCACACCTGGTCTGTCTCCAATTTTGGCAATCTTCTTATTCGCTAATCGATTGATTAAAGTGGACTTTCCAACATTTGGAATTCCTACTATTAGTGCTCGTACTGCTCGTTGTTGTACACCTTTTTCAATTAATTTACGCTGTTTTTCGATTCCCTTTTCTGTCACAAGTTCAATAAATTGTTGGATATCCTTTTTATTGTTCACATCTAATGCAATCGCAGTTGTACCTTGTGCTTCGAAATGTTGTAACCATTTATCCGTTTGAATCGCATCAGCTAAATCTCTTTTCATTAATACGATAATTTTTTCTTTTTGATGGATTACCTCTTGTAACATCGGATTTTGTGTAGATAATGGTGCACGGGCATCTACAAGTTCTATAACGACATCAACTAATTTCAGTTTTTCTTCGATTTCCCGTCTCGCTTTAGCCATATGGCCTGGAAACCACTGTATCATGTTCTCACCTCGATTACTTTACCAATTGTATTCGTTCGAATGGCCAATATACAACACTCGTTTTACCAATTATTTCTTCCATTGACACTAATCCGAAAGAACGACTATCTGTTGAATTGCTTCGATTATCTCCTAAAACTAATACTTTCCCTTCAGGAATTGATGTATAATTACCAGGCAAATCTTCTAATATAAAGTCATTTGTAATAATCGGATATACTGGTGTGTGATCATCATTATGTTCCATAAATGTTTGATCTACTTTCTCTCCGTCAATATAAAGAATATTATCTTTTACTTCAACATGCTCTCCCGGTAAGCCAATAACACGTTTAATAAAATCTTTATCTTCTGTTGCATGAAAAATAACGATGTCAAACCGATCTGGATCTTTTAAATAATAAATAAACTTATTCACAATCATTTGATCACGGTCCAATAATGTTGGTTGCATCGATGGTCCATCCACAATAATCGGAGAGAAGATAAATTGTCGAACGAGAATTGCAATTAATAATGCAATAATAACAATTTTGAAAAGACTTGCGCTCTCTTTCACTGCTTTTTTCCCCATTGCTTCCCCTCCGAATTCTATGTATCATTACGTTTTTATTGTATAAGATGAATCATTTTTTTACAATGATTGTCACTATTCATATAAAAAAACCTCCAAACAGTTTGTTCAGAGGTTTTTCTAGTATCATTACATTCTCTCTTTAATACGTGCAGCTTTACCACGTAATTTTCGCATGTAATAAAGTTTAGAACGACGTACGATACCTTTTCTAACAACTTCAATTTTATCGATTCTTGGTGAGTGTAATGGGAAAGTACGCTCAACACCTACACCGTAAGAGATTTTTCTTACTGTGAATGTTTCGTGAATACCACCATTTTGTCTCTTAATGACAACACCTTCGAATACTTGGATTCTTTCACGAGTTCCCTCAACAACTTTCGCGTGAACACGAACTGTATCTCCTGCACGGAACTCTGGGTGATCTGTACGTAATTGATCCTTTGTTAAGTCAGCAATTAATTTTTGCATTTGCCTTCACTCCTTCCAAACTAATGCTCTTACAAATGGGCTAATCCCTTCATAGCGGAACATCGTTTTCCTGCTTATCTTCATAAGCACACCATATAATATAGCATATATTCATATCATATACAACTATATTTATACATTTTTTTCAGCTTTTATTTCTTGTAAAATTTGTTGTTCTTCTTCATCTAAAAGATAAGTATCTAATAAGTCGGGTCTACGTTCTAATGTACGACGAAGAGATTCTTTTTTTCTCCAACGATCTATTTTCGCATGATGACCTTCTAATAAAACGTTCGGTACTTGCCAACCACGAAAATCAGCAGGTCTCGTATATTGTGGATGTTCTAAAAGACCAGTTGAAAATGAATCTTCTTTCGCAGATGTTTCATTCCCTAGCACATCTGGTAAAAGACGAACAACACTATCTACAACTGTTAGAGCACCTATTTCACCACCAGTTAAAACATAATCACCAATGGAGATTTCATCTGTTACTAAATGTTCTCGAATCCGTTCATCATATCCTTCATAATGGCCACAAATAATAATTAAATGATCTTCTTTTGCAAATTCTTCTGCTTTTTGTTGAGTATAACGCTCTCCTTGAGGACACATTAGGACGACCCTTGGTTTCGACTGTTTACGTTCTGTTGCATATTGTACTGCATCAAAGATAGGTTGGGCTGCTAACACCATACCTGCGCCACCACCATATGGATAATCATCCACTTTCTTATGTTTATTATGTGCAAACTCCCTAAAATCAATTAAATCATACTGAAATTTATTCGCTTCAATTGCTCGTTTTAAAATAGAACTTTCAAACGCACCTTCTAATATTTTTGGAAACAATGTTAAAATATCAATTTGCATTAATCAAACAATCCTTCCATCGGTTCAATAATGACTTTCTTCTCTTCTATATGTACTTCTTTTACGACAGGTTCGATATAAGGTATTAGTATTTCTTTGTTGTTTTTCGTTTTTACAACCCATACGTCGTTTGCGCCGGGAGATAAAATATGATCTATCCTCCCAATATATTCTCCATCTGTCGTTTCTACTTCTAAACCGATAATTTCAAAATAATAAAATTCATCTTCCTCTAACGGAGTTAATTGTTCTTCTTTTATATACAAAAGTTCATTTTTTAATGGTTCAACATCATGTAGAGTTTCATAGGACTCAAACTGTAATAAGATATTATTTTTATGTGTGCGAGATGAACGGATCGTTAATGATTTCCAATCTGTTCCGTCTTTCTGAATGAATACGATGTTTCCTTTATCAAAACGTTCCATAAAATCTGTATGCTGTTGTACTTTTACTTCTCCTTTTATGCCATGAGTATTAATTATTTTACCTATTTTAAACAATTCCATCACCTTATTCATCTATTCTAACGATAATATTATCTTTCACTACGATTATTCGTTCTTTCATGATTGTTTCCCAATCCTTCCCAACCTCTACAGGGACGATAGCTTCCATTTCTCTTTCGATAATTTCACTACCGATTTCTAATACTTCTAATTGTTCTATTTTAAAATCAATCATAAGCATTTTATCTTTGCGAAAATTGATTTCACGCTCAAATCTTTCCTCTACTTCTGTCTTTGATTGTGTTAACTTATTCATCAACTTTCTCTGTTCGAATAATAGTTGTTGACATTCTAATTCAAGTTGCTTTTTTTCTCGCTCAAATTTTTTTTGCAATGTATATTTACTATTTTCCGTAATCATTTGCTTTACGATAACTTTTTGAATAATTTGCAATGAAATCTCCACCTTTAAACCTTATTATGACACGAATGATTCCATTTTTATAGAAGATATATATTGTTCAAAATTGAAGATGTATGAATGTGGGGATATTCCATTTTACATGGATCATATTATTATATATGACATTTTTTGAAGGTAAGAATGAAGAAAGATTGGAATAGTACGAACCTATGTCCAATCTTACGTTTTCATTCTATTACATAATATCGAGGTATACTCGCTTATCAATATTTGGTTTTGTAGAATATACAATCGTTCGGATTGCTTTAGCAATTCTACCATTTTTACCAATTACTTTTCCGACGTCTGCTTCATTTACTTGTAAATGATAGACAATCTTTTTTTCTTCTTCCCTTTTTTCGATGACGATATCATCTGGAAAGTCAACTAAAGGAGTTACGATTGATTCAATTAATTTTTTCATACAATCACACTACCTTACTTTTGGTTTTTTGCATCATGGAACTTTTGCATAATACCTTGTTTCGAGAATAAATTACGAACTGTATCACTTGGTTGCGCACCTTTGTGCATCCAGTCAAGTGCTTTTTCTTCGTCAATTTTCACTTCAGTTTGTTCAGCAACTGGGTTATATGTTCCAACTTGATCGATGAAACGACCATCACGTGGAGAACGTGAATCAGCTACAACAATACGGTAAAAAGGGTTTCTCTTAGCACCCATTCTTTTTAAACGAATTTTAACTGCCATCTTTGTACACCTCCATTACTTTTTTCACACTTTTAGAAGTATAACACTTATTTTTATATCTGTAAAGTGTTTTTACATGACAGTTACATAAATGGCAATTGGAAGCCTCTTCCCTTTTTCCCTTTTTGCATATTTGTCATTTGTTTCATTACTTTTTTCATCTCATTAAATTGCTTTAAAAGTCTGTTCACTTGTGCGACGTTTGTTCCAGAACCTGTCGCAATACGCTTTCTACGACTTGCATTAATGACGGATGGGTCGTTTCTTTCTTCCTTCGTCATTGATTGGATGATTGCTTCAATATGAGTAAGTTGTTTCTCATCAACTTGAATATTTTTCATCCCTTTCATTTTTCCGGCACCCGGAAGCATCGCTA
Source organism: Candidatus Pseudogracilibacillus intestinigallinarum (assembly GCA_019113205.1). Lineage (GTDB taxonomy): Bacteria > Bacillota > Bacilli > Bacillales > Amphibacillaceae > Pseudogracilibacillus > Pseudogracilibacillus intestinigallinarum. Next base: position 4,823 of record DXHX01000173.1, read on the forward strand.
AAATATCTTCTAATGGTCCCATTTGTTTCACTTGGCCCATTTGTTCCAAGAAGTCATCAAATGTAAACGACATTGTGCGCATTTTTTCTTCTAATTCTTTCGCTTGTTTTTCATCAATTGTCGTTTGTGCCTTTTCAATTAAAGATAACACATCCCCCATCCCTAAAATACGGGATGCCATTCTTTCTGGATGAAACTCTTCTAATTGATCTAACTTTTCCCCCATCCCAACAAACTTTATTGGTTTATCTGTGACAGCCTTAATCGATAATGCAGCCCCACCGCGTGTATCACCATCTAATTTTGTTAAAACGACTCCTGATATATCGAGTTGATCATTAAAGTTTTCTGCAACGTTTACCGCGTCTTGTCCTGTCATCGCATCGACAACGAGGAATATTTCATCAGGTTGTGCTACTTCTTTTACGTCTTGTAACTCCTGCATTAAATTTTCATCTACGTGCAAACGACCAGCTGTATCGATTAATACATAATCTAAATGTTCTTCTTTTGCATATTCCAATGCTTTTTTTGTAATTTCAACTGGACTAACTTCTGTACCCATTTCAAAAACAGGCATATCTAATTGTTTACCTAATGTTTGTAATTGTTGAATGGCTGCTGGACGATATACGTCACAAGCAACAAGTAATGGTTTACGGTTGTATTGTTTACGTAATAAATTTGCTAATTTACCAGTAGTCGTCGTTTTACCAGCACCTTGCAATCCTGCCATCATAATAACTGTCGGTGGACGATCAGCAACAGCAATTTTCTTCTGTTCGCCCCCCATTAATTCTGTTAATTCTTCTTGTACAATTTTTATGACTTGCTGACCTGGTGTTAGACTTTCCATTACCTCTTGTCCAACTGCACGTTCTTTTATATCTTTTATAAAATTACGCACTACTTTAAAGTTAACGTCAGCTTCTAATAATGCAAGTCGTACTTCTCTTGCCATCGTATTTACATCTTGTTCACTTACTTTACCTTTACCAGTTATCTTTTTAATCGTCTCTTGCAAACGATTTGAAAGTCCTTCAAATGCCATAGAAGGTAACCTCCTAGTCTATGTTCTTTATTTGTTGAATATATGATTGTAGTTGTGCTACATTTGCTTCGGTTAATTGTTGTGCTAATTCTACCAACAATGCTTCCCTTTGCAAAAACTTTTCATACAATTGTAGCTTTTCTTCATAATTCATTAATATTTGTTCCGTCCGTTTAATGTTATCATAAATTGCTTGTCTTGACACATTCGTTTCTGTTGCGATTTCTCCTAAGGAATAGTCTTCATAATAATAAAGTTCCATATATTCCCTTTGCTTATCTGTTAACAATGTTTGATAAAAGTCATACAACATATTCATTTTTGTTGTTTTTTCTAACATTATGCTTCCTCTTCCATTAAATCAGCAAAAAGTCCATATACGAATGCATGTGCATCAAACTCTTTTAAGTCATGAACCCCTTCACCAAAGCCGACTAATTTCACCGGGATGTTTAATTCATTACGTATCGCTAAGACAATTCCACCTTTAGCAGTACCATCTAATTTCGTTAATACAATCCCAGATACGTTTGTCGCTTCTGAAAATGTTTTAGCCTGGCTTAAAGCGTTTTGTCCAGTTGTTGCATCTAAAACAAGTAATACTTCATGTGGTGCACCTGGAATTTCACGCTCAATTATGCGATTAATTTTTTCCAGTTCATTCATTAAGTTTACTTTATTTTGCAAACGCCCTGCTGTATCACAGATTAACACATCTGCTTTACGTGATTTCGCAGCTTTAATAGCATCAAAAATTACCGCTGCTGGATCACTACCTTCTGATTGCTTAATTACTTCTACTTCAGAACGTTTTCCCCATTCTTCTAATTGATCAATCGCTCCAGCTCTAAACGTATCACCAGCTGCTAAAACGACATTTTTCCCTTCCTGTTTTAATTGTGCAGCTAATTTACCAATCGAAGTTGTTTTACCGACGCCGTTTACCCCAACAACTAAAATAACTGTTAAATCATCTGTTTGATAGTTAATCTCTTCAATAGTTGAATCATCTTCATTGTAATAAATTTCAACTAATTTTTCTGATATAACGTCTTTTACTTCATTCGTATCTTTAATATTACGACGTTGCACTTCAAAGCGTAAGTCTTCTATGACATCCATGACAGTCGTAACACCAACATCCGCCATAATTAAAGCTTCTTCCAGTTCTTCAAAAAACTCTTCATCAACTTGTCGGTATCGTGCAATAATATCATTTATTTTACTCGTAAACGATTGACGCGTTTTTTTCATGCCTTCTTTATATGTTTCTGTATCTTCTTCTTTTTTTATAAATTTACTTTTTAAGTTTTTAAAAAAGCTCATTCTATTCTCTCCTATTCCTAATTCATCGCCTCTTCTAACCTGACAGATACGAGTTTGGACACACCAGATTCCTGCATCGTTACACCGTACAGTACATCTGCCTCTTCCATTGTACCATTTCGGTGTGTAATAACGATAAATTGTGTCTCTTCTCGATATGTTTTTAAATATTGGCTAAAACGAATCACATTCGCTTCATCTAATGCAGCATCTACCTCATCTAAGATCACAAACGGAACTGGTCGTGTACGTAAAATAGCAAACAACAGTGCAATTGCAGTTAATGCACGTTCTCCACCAGACAATAAGTCTAGTGATTGCAACTTTTTCCCTGGTGGTTGTGCCACAATATCGATCCCTGTCATAAGCATATTTTCTGGATCTGTTAATGTAAGAGAAGCTCGGCCCCCACCAAAAAGTTGTGTAAAAACATTCATAAATGCCTGTTGAATATCGAAAAACACTGCTTCAAATCGCTCGGTCATTTCTTTATCCATCTCTTTAATAACCGTGTACAATGTTTCCTTCGCATCGATTAAATCTGCTTGTTGTTCTGCTAAAAATTCATACCTAGTTTTTATTCGTTCATATTCTTCAATCGCACCTAAATTCACTGTACCTAAAGATTGAATTGCACGTTTAATTTCCTTTACGCGTCGTCCTGCTTGTTCCAAATCTTCGACGAAATTAAAATGTTCTTTTGCATATTCATAAGTCATCACATATTCTGTTTGTAAAAATTGCAAACGATTTTCTAACGTGACATCTAAACGGTTAGCTTGAACTTCTAATTGTTGGATCGTTTTAACTGCTTTTTGATGTACCAAATCTAGACCTCGAATTTCCTTTTGTTCATCCTGAATCCATTCATACTGTTCAGTTCTATTTTTCCGACTTTCTTCAATCTCATTCGCTAAAATCTCTAATTCATTTTTAAAAGTTATTATTTCTTTTTCAATAGAATTTGTATCTTCAGACAATTGCTCTACTTGTTCCATTTCATTTAGAGAAACAACTATATTGTCTAACGTTTTTTCTATCTCTATCAATTCGGTTCTATGATGACGTTGACGTTCTAGAAAATGATTATGACGTTCTTTTAATTCAATTTCGGTTTTTTCCAGTTCATGAACCGTATCTTCTGTCGTTTTAGCTGCTTCCTCTAACGATTGTAATTCTTTTGTATATTGGTCAATAAGTTGCTCCGTTTCAGTAATTTTATTAGAAACGAGTAACAATCTTTCTGTCGTCTCTTTATGTTTGTTTACTAGCGCCTCTTTCTCTTCGGCATATTGCTTCATATACAATTCATAGCTAACCAATTGATCTTCTGTTTGTGCAACTTTGACATTCAAATCATTTAATTGCATTTGAACTTGTCCATATGAATAGTCCAATTTTTGTTGTTCTTCAGTTATTTTTTGCAATTCAGCAACTTGGCATTCTAATTCACGTTTCACTTCAGACATATTTTCTAAAAATTTATTTTTTCTATTTGTAAATTGAACTAATTTTCCTTCTAAAGATTTCAACTCTTTTTCACGTGTAAATAAAGAGACATTTTGTTGCTTTTTCGCCCCACCTGACATGGAACCACCTGGATACACAACATCCCCATCCAAAGTAACAATTCTAAAACGTCGGTTTGTTTTCGCTGCAATCGTTGTTGCACTCTTTAAATCCTTCGTCACAATTGCATTACCCATTAAATGGTCGACAACGATCCGATAATGATCATGTACTTTAACTAAATTAGATGCAATCCCAACATAACCTTCTTCTGTTTCTATTTTTTGGATAACAGTAGAAGGGATGCCTCTTTTTTCAATAGAGCCTAACGGAAGAAAAGTCGCTCGACCTTTATTTTCCTTTTTTAACCATTGAATAATATTACGTGCAACTGCATCTGTTTTTACAACGACATGTTGTGCTTGTGCACCTAAGATCGTATCTATTGCCGTCATATATGTCGTCGGTACGTCCATTAAATCGATGACAACACCTTCGATTGAATCGATTTTCCCTTTTTGTACTGCTTGTAAAATTTCCTTTACTCCGTAAAAATAACCTTGAAAACTATTTTTCATTTCTTCTAACATTTCTTTACGAGAGGCAATCGTCGCAATACGTTCATTTCCTTCATAAAGTTTTCGTTGCATGTCATCATAAGTCGATTCTAATCGCTGCTTCGTTTCATTTATTTGTATAATCCGTTGTTCATTTTCATCAACTGCTAGCTTTTTCTCTTGTAAAGCTTGTAGAAGTGTTGTTTCGGCTTCATTATTTTTCTTTCTTTGGTCAATATATTGTTTGGATGATGTTTGCTGTGTTGTTATCCGTTGTTTCACTTGTTCAAGTTGATGTGTAATAGAGCTTTCTTCATTACGTAATGCAGCTTGTTCATTCAATGCATCTATATATTCTGACTTTAAACGTTCAATTGCATCTTTCTTTGTGTCTGTCGCTTGATTATTATCTGTTTGTAATGAGTTTATTTTTCGTCGTATATCTTCAAGCGATTCATTCACTTCATTAAGATGAATTTGTTCTTCTTCGATACGGTTCTGTGCTTGGGAACGTTTTTCTTCTTGTGTCTTTTTTTCTTCCTCTAATTTCTTTCTATTTTCCGATACATGTTTTACTCGCTCATGAAGCACGCTTTTTTTGCCCTCTAGCTGTTCAATTCGCTCTGTCTTCACTAATTGCTTTTCTTGTAAAATTTCTAATTTATTTTCTAATGATTCCAATTGTTCCCGCACTTCAACGAGCTTGGATTCACGTTGTTGAATCGTTGTTTTCTGTTGTAGCTCATCATTTTTCTCTTGTTCTATTTGCTTCAACAGTAATTGCCACTCTTCATGTAAACCGTGAATCTCTGTTACTAACAGTGATACTTCCACTTCACGTAATGTTTCTTTTTTCTCATTAAAAATATGTGCCTTTTCTGCTTGTTCTTTTAAAGGTTCTATTTGGTCTTTCATTTCGTACATGATGTCTTCTACACGTGCTAAATTTTGTGATGTTTCCTCTAATTTCACCTCGGCTTTTTGTTTTCGTTGTTTATATTTTAGGACCCCTGCAGCTTCTTCAAAAATTGCACGACGATCCTCTGCTTTGGAACTTAAAATTTCATCAATTTTCCCTTGTCCAATAATAGAAAAAGATTCACGCCCTAGGCCCGTATCCATAAATAAATCGACAATATCTTTTAAACGGCATGGTTGTTTATTGACATAAAACTCACTATCTCCTGAACGATAAACACGCCTCGTAATACTAACTTCATTATATTCTATCGGTAGTTCTTTCTTTTCGTTATTTAATACTAATGTTACTTCTGCAAAGTTTAATGCTTTTCTCGAATCACTACCTTGGAAAATAATATCTTCCATTTTACTTCCTCGTAGTGATTTCGCCGATTGTTCTCCTAATACCCAACGGACAGCATCGATAACATTACTCTTTCCA
>DXHX01000174.1 GCA_019113205.1 Candidatus Pseudogracilibacillus intestinigallinarum
ATGTTCTTTTGGGACGGTTGTTAAAACATATGTAGAACCAATAATAAATATACCACCGCCACCAATTGCTTGAATGAAACGGGCGATTAATAACATTGTAAACGTCGGACTAAGAGCTACGAGAAGAGAGCCTAATCCAAATAAAAATATTTCAATTAAAAATAATTTTTTACGTCCATAACGATCTGACAACTTCCCAATGATCGGTACTGAAATCGCTAGGCCTAATGTATATAATGTAATCGCCCATGCGCCCCATGTCGGCGATACTTCAAACGATTGATAAATCGTCGTTAAGGCAGCACTAATAATACCATTATCAAGGCCTGCCATAAATACCCCGATAGTAAATAAAATTATCGGCCATTTATATGATTGTTGTTGCACAAAACCACATCCTTCAATTTTTTCCTTACATACATAAAAACACGAATACACCCTATGTTATCGGATGAAAGAACGTACTATTTTCATCTAGATGTATTCGTGTTTCCACGTTTTTACTTATTTAAAAAATGATGCAATCCAGTCAATAATATCATTGAAGAATGCTTTTACTTTTTCCCAAAACCCTTCATCTAAATTTAAATCGAGATCGCCTAATTTGTCTTTAATTGTCGATGTAATATCTTCTAATTGGTCTTTTACTTTTCCAAAATCGATATCTAAATCACGCATTTTATCAAATAAATCGATAAGCAATTGACGATCGTCATCATTTAGCGTAATTTCTAAGCGATCTAATTGTTCTGATACGATACGTTCTACATCTTCACGTGTTGCTGGTTTTTCTTCTGAAATTACCTTTTTAATTTCAGTCATTAATGCCGTTACTTTTTCTTCGGAAAGTCCTTCTTTATCTGCTAAATCGGATGTAATCTCTAATTCATCATTAGCAACTTCCATTCTTCCTTGTTCAAGTTCTACACCACTAGCATCATATGCTTTATAAATACCAGATAGTGCAGATTCGCCTGTTACTTGAATTGGTGAACCTACTTCAACTACTGCATTTTCAATCCCAGCTGTTAACAATGCATTCCGGTACATATCGGCAGTTACTTTCGTTATATTGTTCGCTGTTAAAATTTGTACAGCAATTCCATGCCCTTCTTCTTTCGGTGTAATTTTTACTGAAGAATACATGTTTGAGTTTGGATCTCCATTAATATAATGTGCGATATCTTGTCCAGTTACATTATATTCTGTATCCCCATCTTCTACATTTAAAATATCTTTTACTTCTGCTTTTTGTGCCTCATTTAAATTCCCACCATAAACGACAATCGTTTCTCCTAATAAATCTTCTTCTGTTTTCGCAATTTCTGCTGCCTGTACAAAAGGCGAAAACTGTATCATTAATCCAAAAGCTACTATTCCTACGAGTAACAATTTACTAATTCGTTTCATCATCTAATCTCCTTTATTCCTTTAAGAATGGACATTTCCATATACATATTTTATGCTTTATACGGTAAAAATACAATGAACAATATTCGACACATATATAAAGCAGTAACTTTGCTTTAACCTATCTATTCCGTTTACAATATTACATAGATAAATAATCATATGCTTTTTTAGTATGTTAGGTATAAAATATACTAGCATACGTGCATGTACATTACATCTGTTTTTTAAAACATCATTTGAATAAATATATAGGAAGTGTGAAAGATTGGGAATAGTCGTTGTAGACGTTTGTAGTGTAAATCCAATTATGACATTAGATATTGAAACAATTATTGAATCAGAATATCCAGAAGTAGCTGTCATCGTAAATAGTTGCCTCTCTTTTTGTGGATTATGTGCAAATAGCCCATATGCTCAAGTAAACGGCAAACTCGTACACGGAAAAACAGCTGAACAATGTTTAAATAATATACGTACACAAATTGAAAAAGAACTAGAAATGTATGCATAATTTCTAGTTCTTTTTTATTTATAAACTTTTTTGTAAAATTTGTAGCACATCGTCTTTTTGAAGACGTCTAAAGTTCCCACAATTCGGAGCTGTCTCCATCGTTTTATGTGCAATTAAAGAAAATGTCTTATCATCGTGAATGTCATAATGCTCTAAAGATGAAGGAGCGCCCCATTCTTTCCATAAATTAGCTAATGATTCGATACCTTCTTGAGCAACTTGTTTATCTGACTTCCCACTAGGATCTACCCCAAAAACATTTACAGCAAATCGTTTAAACCTACTCACATTTTCATCGTCTAGTACATATTCCATCCATTTTGGAAATAAAATTGCCATACCCCCTCCATGTGGAATATCATGTACAGCTGAAAGTGCATGTTCGATATGGTGTGTACCCCAATCACCAACAAACCCCATATTCATTTGATCACTTAATGCGATGGAACTTGCATAAGCGATCGTTTCTCGATATGATTCATTGGACAAGTCTTGCAATAACTTCGTTCCTGTCGTGGCGACATTACGTAATGCCGCTTCCAAAAATTCGTCTTGTATATTCGTATTGTTTCCGTGATGAAAATAATGTTCTAATAAATGACTCATCGTATCCACAACACCGTTTATCGTATGTTTCTTCGGGACAGAAATCATTAATGTCGGGTCGACAATGGAAAATTTCGCTCGTGAAAACGAGGAAACAAATGCCCGTTTCTCTTTCGTTTCTTCATTTGAGATAACCGCACTCAAACTTAACTCAGCACCTGTACCTGCTAAAGTAACAATGGAACCATAAGGAATCCCATCAATCGCTCTCGTTTTTCTACAAATAATATTCCACACATCTGCTTCCGTCTTCGCTCCAACGACAATCGCCTTCGTGCAATCGATGACACTCCCGCCACCAACTGCTAAGATAAAATCAATCTTCTCCCGTTTACAAATATCAATACCACGGCGAACCGTCGATAATTTAGGGTTGGATGCCACTCCCATTAATTCGACCCATTCCACATTCGCTTTCTTCAATTCATACGTAATTTTTTCATAAACTCCGTTTCGCTTAATACTTCCACCGCCATAAACGAGTAAAATCTTTCTGCCATACTTCCCTATTTCATTACTTAATTGATTAATTTGATCTTTTCCAAATAATAATTTCGTCGGGTTATAATACATAAATGGTTGCATCGTTTTTCACCTCTTTATTTGAATTTTCATTCTACTTTAGGAAAAAAAAAGGAGTAATATACATTACTCCTTCAAATACGCTACAGCATCAATTTCTACTAAAACATCTTTTGGCAAACGACTTACTTCTACTGTCGCTCTCGCCGGATATGGCTTGTTTAAATAACGACCATAAATTTCATTTACTGTACCAAAATTATTCATATCACTTAAATATATTGTAAATTTCGCAACTTGAGAGAAAGATGCTCCAGCCTCTAACAAAACTGTCCGTAAATTCTCCATTACTTGAATCGTTTGCTTCTCAATTCCGTCCACAACTTCTCCTGTTTCTGGATTTATACCGATGGCACCTGATGCATATAAGAAGTCACCTGCAACAATCGCTTGAGAATATGGTCCAATCGCTTCTGGTGCTTTATTTGTAAAAATTTCTTTCATCTCATTTCATCCTCTCTTTTTTACTATATTATTATCATAACAATTAATTCCCCGTATGAAAACCATTACATTGCTTCTTTTCGTTATTTTTGGAAATTTTTCTTTTGCTCTAATACGTCACGGACATAATAAATATCCCCATAACACGCATCGAATTTAGCCGCCTCTTTACGTAAACAAGAATAATGATTCGTATCATCTAGTTTTTCATACATTTCTTTTGAAAATTGAATCGCGATATCTAAATTATAATCCGTTTCATGTTCCTTTACATATGCAATAAACCCGAGGCCGAAATTATAGGACTGAACTGCTAACTCCAACTCACCATTCGCCCGTTCCAGTGCATGTGAAAAGTATTGGACCCCTTGTTCAATCGATTCGGTTCGGCTTTTGATACATCCAATTTCTCCACAATAACTTTCTGATGACTGCATCGGATCTTTTCCTCTTCCACCAGATTCTTGTAGCATCATTGCCAATAATACATCTACATATTCTTCTACACCATATTTTTTTGCATACTTTGTAACGGTTTTGCGTTCATTTTCTACATGATATATTTGTAAGTCTTCCACTAACTGCTTTTCATCTGAATGACGATCAACAAGTAAGGAAACTGTGACCAATATGCCACTTAACAATAATATAATTGATAAAACACTCCGCCCTGTTCTTTTTTGTCTCATCCTAAAAACCTCATCTTAAGATAATATTTCTTTTTTACGCCATTTTCCAAATTTATAATATAGAAAAGCTAATACACTACTGATCACAAAACTCGTTCCCATGCCAATGGCAATACCAACTTCATTATATTGTTGTGAGAAAAAATACGTTAACGGATACCTTAATATCCAAAAAGATATAATATTTAATATTAATACTTGATACATTGCTCCTGAAGCACGTACAACTCCATTTAAAACAAAATTAATGCCTAGAAATGGAAAACAAAATGCCATAATACGTAAATATGTTACCGCAAATTGTACCGCTTCTAATTCACGAATAAATAATTGTACGAAAAAAGGTGCAAACAATATAATAACAAATCCAATCACACTCATACAAATAAAATTGTATAGCAAGCCATATGTTGCAATATTGTTGACTCGCTTCCAATTCTTCACACCCATATTTTGCCCAGCCATACTATTTACCGCCGTCCCAAGCGCTTGTGCCGGTATCATAATCATACTATCTAATCTTTGTGCAGCACCGAAGCCACCGACAACAGCGGAACCAAACGTCGTCACGACACTCATAATAGCAGCAGAACCAGCCGAAATAACAGACATTTGTAAGCCAGCAGGAATCCCTAATTTTAATATAAGCGACACTTCTTCTGCCGCTGGTATTTTGGGCATTTGAAAAGGGACTAACTTGCGTCGTATTACAAAAATAAACCCATATACAAAAGCAATCCCTTGAGATAGTATCGTTGCATATGCTGCCCCATCTACACCTAAATTAAATCCTTCAATAAATAACGGATCAAAAACAATATTTAAGATGACAGCAATAAACACAAACCGTAATGGACTTTTACTATCTCCTACCGCACGTAAAATTGTACTTATAAAATTATAACCGAATAAAAAAAGTACCCCGATAAAATTAATTTGTAAATAGCGAGTTGCATACGGCATTAAGTTTTCTGGAGTACGTAATAGTTGTAACATTTGTTCGGCAAAAATAACACCGATAATAGCCATGATGATGGATAGGAAAAGTAATGTAACGACGAATGCATTCACATATTTTTTTAATCCTTCTTCATCCCCACGTCCCTTTTGTTGGGACAAAATCGTTAAAGCAGCATTATTTAATCCAATGACAAATGATAATAGTGTAAAAACAATGACACCCGAAACAGCCACTGCCCCTAAAGCATCCGCACCAAGTAAATTACCAATCCACAAACTATCGACAACTTGATATGAAGTTTGTAATATATTCGCTAAAATAATCGGACCTGAAAAGAAAATTAATTGTTTAAAAATATTTCCTTTCGTAAAATCATACTGCCTTTGCAATGTATATCGACTCCTATCAACTTACTTTTTATTTTACCATACGATTTGTTTATTTGATTCAATGAATGCAAGTTTGAAAATTCTATATTTTCAATTAATTGTTTTTAGTATATAATAGTAGAAAATAGATTAGGGGGCTGATATTCATGATGGACCATTCATTAACCATTGGTGCTATGATGGAACGTGCTGAGAATTTTTTTCCGAAGAAGGAAGTTATCTCTCAAACACATGATAAAATTCATCGATTGACGTACAAAGAAATTGGAAAACGAACGCGAAGCTTAATGAGTGCATTAGATAAACTTGGCATTCAAAGAGGCGACCGTGTCGGTACGCTCGCGTGGAACACACACCGTCATTTAGAAATTTATTTTGCCGCACCAGGAATGGGAGCAGTGCTCCATACGATCAACATACGACTATCTCCCGAACATATTATTTATATCATCAATCATGCAGAAGACAAAATTATTTTTGTAGATGAAGATATTTTCCCTTTAATAAACCAACTCCATGAACACTTTACAACTGTAAAAACATTCGTAGTGATGACAGACAAAGATACCTTACCTGAAACAACCTTAACAAATGTATATTCATATGAAGATTTAATTCGTGATGGGGATGAAACATACGAATTTTTAGAAGATATTGATGAACGTGACCCAGCTGGAATGTGCTACACTTCCGCAACGACCGGAAAACCGAAAGGGGTCATGTATACACACCGATCTATCGCATTACATAGCTATGCACTTGGGCTAGCAGATTCAGCGGCAGTATCGGAATCAGATGTTGCAATGCCTGTCGTACCACAATTCCACGTAAATGCTTGGGGAATACCATTTGCATGTACTTGGTTTGGATCTACACAAGTAATGCCTGGACCTAGATTCACACCTGAACGACTGGCACGCTTTATTGAGGAATATAAAGTAACGATTACAGCCGGCGTTCCAACAATCTGGCTCGGCTTATTAAAAGAAATCGAAACAAATAACTATGACTTAGCCAGTTTACGTGGTGTACTATGTGGTGGATCTGCTGCACCAATCGGGATGATTCGTGCTTTTGAACAAAAACATCATATCCCATTCTTCCATGCTTATGGTGCAACAGAAACGACACCACTTGCTACATTTTCTCGACTAAAAAGTTATCAAGCAGACTTATCAATGGACGAAAAAATTCAAGAAAGAACACGTCAAGGTATATTAGCACCTGGTTTAGAAATGAAAGTTGTCGATGAAAATGGTGATATTCCTTGGGACAATGAAACGATGGGTGAATTGTTATTACGAGGTCCGTGGATTGCTAATGAATATTACAATGACGATCGAACAGAGAAATCATTCGTCAATGGTTGGTTTCATACCGGAGACGTTGTAACCGTAGACGAAGAAGGTACCATTAAAATTATCGACCGAACGAGTGACCTTATAAAAAGTGGCGGGGAATGGATTTCTTCTGTTGAACTTGAGAATGTACTAATGGCACATGAGGCTGTATTTGAGGCATGTGTTGTAGCTATACCAGACGAGAAATGGCAAGAGCGCCCTATTGCGTGTGTGGTGTTACATGATGGCTATGATGGTAAGGTGACAAAGGAAGAGCTACTCGACTTTTTAAAGCCACAGTTTGCGAATTTTTGGATTCCTGATGATGTTATATTTGTCGAGGAAATACCTAAATCATCTGTCGGTAAGTTTTTAAAACGTGAATTACGTAAAATTGTTTTAACTTTCATGGAACAATAAATAAAAACCGAATGTTCGTTAAATGCTTCCTAATCAAAGCTAACGGACATTCGGTTCTGTTATGATACATATTGCTTTTTCCAACTTTTTCATTCATCCTATTCATTCTTATTGTTTGTTCCCAAAAATATAGTTCACTAAGTTATCCAATGTCGAAACATCAGTCGTTATAAGAAACACTGGCATAATCATAATGACAAAGATCACAGCAACATATGATAGTACCCATTTTGAAAAACCACTCGCTATAGCTCTCATTTTTTTCTCCCCCTTCATTTTCTTGTGTTGATATTTTATAATATTCTGACTATTTGTGCAAGTGTTTTTGTCTAATTTGTGAACTTTTTTTAGGAAGAAAGTATGTACATATATATTTTAGGTTGCCATCACTCCCTTCTCCATTGCAAACAAAGGGGATTTAAGCCCGCCCATCTAAATTCAACGAATAGTTAAGCCGATACAGAATGGCCTCGATAAAGCTTAAGCACGAGGCACAAAGGCAAATAAATGTACAGAGAATTCTCCGGGAGAAAAGGCCTTAATAAACCTTCTGTAAGGCATGCTAATAACTTCACAATTTCCCGTGAAAAACTCTGTACCTTTCTAATATAATGAATGAGCAATAACGAATCGTTTTTTAACATTGTTTCAAGTTATGTCTGAAACATTTTCTGCTATATATTTAATAATTGTTTTATATCCTCTTCCGATAACGTAGAAAGCATCGACTCTCCTGGTTGAATCACTTGGCCAATCAATTCGCGTTTTCTCTGTTGCAATTCATAAATCTTTTCTTCAATTGTTCCTTCAGCAATTAAGCGAATGACTTGAACGACATTTTTTTGACCAAAACGATGGGCACGGCCTGCCGCCTGGTCTTCTACTG
>DXHX01000175.1 GCA_019113205.1 Candidatus Pseudogracilibacillus intestinigallinarum
AAAAACATTTGTTATCTATATATTTTTTATATACGAGGTGAAACGATGAATTTAAAACAATTACGTTACTTTTACGAAATTGCAAATGAAGGTCAAATAACGAGGGCTGCAAAAAAGTTACATATTGCACAACCGCCACTAAGTCAATCATTAAAATCTTTAGAAGAAGATTTAGAAGTAAGCTTATTCGATCGACACGGTCGGAGCATGGAATTAACTGAAGCTGGGAAAGTTTTATACGACAAAGCAAAACAAATTTTCTTCCAAATCGATGAAACGATTACAGAAGTAAAAGAAACTGGAAAAGGAATTCGTGGTACGTTAAGAATAGGTTGTAATAAATCATGTTTTTCTTATATCCCTAAAAAATTCCATGAATTACAAACATATCATCCGAACGTAAAACTTAGAATAATCGAAGGGGATTCCTATTATTTATCCAAACAATTAATCGAACGTGAATTAGATGTCGTTATTTGTCGATTACCTATTGAAATGGAACATTTTGATGCGATTCATTTACCTGAAGAAGAATATGTTGCAGTCATTCCGAATGAATTATTAGACCAACCCCATTATAGTACAATTACCATTAACAAGTTAGCAACTTTGCCTTTATTGCTTTTACATCGCATTCGAGGGATTGGGCAATATGAAATTATTATTAATAAATTTAAAGAATTAGAAGTCCAACCAAAGATAATTTGCGAATCACCGAACGTAGATATGTTACTAGGATTAGTACATGAGGGACTCGGGGCAACTATTGTACCTGAATCAACTTTATTGGAACATAATACTGAAAACGTTTCTGTATTAAGAATTGAAGATGCAAAAATTACGTCTAGCTCTGTTTTAATTTGGTTAAAAGACCGTTATTTACCGAAGGCAGCAGAAAAATTCATTGATTTATTTATATAAAAACCACACACAACTCTATAAAAGATAAAAAGAGGTTTGAACATGATTGCATTTAGAACGATATTTTGACATTCAGCCTAAGCCCCTTATTACTAGGCTAATTTTTGAATGTTTTTACTCGTTACTATTTTTGCGATAAGATGATGTTCAAACCTCATTCGTTTTTAATGTTCAAGTCACTAACAACAAGAATATTACACAATATCTATTGAAAAATTAATCCTTTTTAGATGCTCCAAACCAATTCATTGAAGCAGGAGCTTTATTCAGAAAAACATGTTTTGGCTCACGATATTCAGCTAAACCTAGTTTTCCTAATTCACGTCCAAATCCTGATTGTTTGTAGCCACCCCAAGGCGCTTCAGGAAAGTAAATATTAAAATCATTGATCCAAACTGTTCCCATTCTAAGTGCTCGTACTACGCGGTTAGCCTTATCCATATCTTCCGTCCACACTCCTCCAGCTAATCCATAACGGGAATCATTTGCCAATTTTATTGCTTCTTCTTCTGTTGTAAATGTTTCAATCGTAATAACTGGACCAAAACCTTCTTCTTGTACAATATACATTTCGCTTGTGCAATTCGTAAATACGGTAGGTAAATAAAAATAACCTTCACTTAATGCCGCTTCTTCTGGTTGTGCACCTCCTACTAATAATGTAGCCCCCTCATCTCTACCTCTTTCAACATAATCGACTACCTTTTTTAAATGTGTTGCAGAAATGAGTGGGCCCATTTCAGTCATGTCATCTAAGCCATTCCCGAGACGAATGTTTTTCACACGTTCTACCAATTTTTCTACAAAAACATCGTGTAAACTTTCTTCGATAACAATTCTTGTTCCTGCTGAACAAACTTGTCCAGCATGAAAAAAGACCCCATTTAACGCAACATCTACTGCCTCTTCCAATTTTGCATCTGCAAAAATAATATTAGGGTTTTTTCCACCTAATTCTAATGCAACTTTTTTTACATTACTCGTTGCTGCTTGCATTACCTTTTTCCCTGTTTCAAGTCCACCCGTAAAGGAAATGAGGTCTACGTCTTCGCTTTCAGACAAAACAGTGCCGACTGTATGTCCTGGTCCTAATACTAAATTCGCTACCCCTTTTGGTACACCAGCCTCTTCCATTAATTCGAATACTTTAATCGTCGTAAGTGGTGTTATTTCACTAGGCTTCATTACTAATGTATTTCCAGCAACTAAAGCTGGGGCTAATTTCCATGATGCCTGTAATAACGGGTAGTTCCAAGGTGTAATTTGGCCACATACACCTACAGGTTCATATATAACCGTACTATCTACATTGTCCATTGGGACTTCCACTCGTTCTACTTCATCTTTAGCGATATTTGCATAATAACGAAAGACATCTGCAATTCCATCCATATCCCAACGACTTTCTTCTAATGTTTTTCCCGTATCTAACGTCTCCAGCATAGCTAATTCTTCTTTATTACGTTCGATTAGATTAGCAATTTCATGTACAATTTGTGCACGTTCTTCTGTCGAAATTGTCGGCCAAGTTGTCGTATCAAATGCTTTCCTTGCGGCACTAATTGCAAGATGTGCATCTTCTTCATTACTTTCTGTTACTTTCGCGATAATTGTTTGATTAAAAGGATTAATAATTTCACGCGTTGCTCCTGATTGAGAAAAGCTCCATTCTCCATCTATGTATTGCTGCTTAATGTCCAAATGACTCCCCACTTTCATTAAGTTTGTTAAGAAAAAATTTAATTCATTGAACAAATTTAACTTAACATATGTAAATATATTTGTCAAAGCTATATTATAATTAGTTGTTTGACATATAAATTAAATAATGTATCATTAAGAATGTTAAGAAAAAATTTAATCTTATAAATGGACTTTTAAAGAGGTGTTTGAATGACTCTATCAAATAACGATCAAGCTCTACACAACATTGAAGAGGCGGAAGGCGAAATCATTAACGCCATTGCGGAAACAATGGATGTTTATGGAGTGACACCTTCTATTGGTAGACTTTATGCAACGATGTATTTTCGTGACCAAATGACCTTAGATGAAATGCGAGATGAATTAGGTTTAAGTAAACCTAGTATGAGTACGGGTGTCCGTAAATTACAAGATATTGATATGGTTAAAAAGGTATATCAACGCGGATCAAGAAAACACGTGTATCAAGCTGAAAAAGACTTTTTCAATACATTTATCGGTTTCTTCTGTCAAATGTGGGAACGAGAAATAAATACGAACACAGTAGCAATTCAACGTTCCAAAGACTTGCTACAAAAAGTAATCGATGATGAAGCTGTTTCATCTATTATAAAAAAAGATGCAACTGAAAAGTTACACCAAATAGAAGGTTCCATGCAATATTACGAGTGGTTAAATAATTTAGTTAAAAGTATTCGTAATGAGGAAATATACAATTTCATACCTAAACATCCACCGCAAAAATAATACAATTTTTTGGAGGATATAATGGGAACTAAATTTAGAAGTTTTTTAAATGTATTTCTTTTAAGTATTGTAGTGGCTGGAGTATTAGTCGCATGTAGTAATAACGATGAAAACAAAGAAAATACGAGTAGTAATGATGAAAAGCAGGCCATTGAAATGGGGCAAATTAATTGGGCTGAAAATATCGCTGTAACAAATATGTGGAAAGTTATTTTGGAAGAGGAAGGATATGACGTGAACTTAAATGTTCTTGATATCGGAACTCAAATGGCGGCATTAGAAAATGATGAATTAGATATTAGTCCAGAAATTTGGCTACCTGTGCAAGATGCTAGTTACTTAGAACAATATAAAGATAAAGTGAATTTTTCTGAAGCAACATGGTATGACAATGCAAAGGTAGGTCTTGTTGTTCCATCTTATATGGAAGATATTAATAGTATTGAAGATTTACATGATCATGTAGACTTATTTGAAGGTGTGATTACTGGTTTTGATCCTGGGGCTGGAACAATGGAAGTGACGGAAGATTTAATTGAAGAATACGATTTACCATTCGAACTATTACCTAGTTCAGAACCAGCAATGTTAACCGAAATTTCGGAAGCAATGAAAGAAGAAAAACCAATCGTTGCTCCTTTATGGAGTCCACATCGTATTTTTTCAGAACTTGATCTAAAATACTTAGACGACCCTAAAGAAGTGTATGGTGGCGTCGAAAAAATTCACCATGCAACACGACTTGATTTTGCTGATGACCATCCTGAACTCGCAACATGGTTCGATAATTGGAACATGGATGACGACCAAATCGGTTCTTTAATGGTGGAAGTTTCTGAGGCGGAAGATCCATTGGATGGCGCACGAAAATGGGTGGAAGAAAATGAAAATGTTATTAATGAATGGTTAGAGAAATAGTAGAAAGAGTTTGGAACAAAGGTTAGTAAATCTTTTGTTTCAAACTCTTTTTTTCTAAACATGTTTCACATATCCATGATAAAATAATAGTACCATCATTTGTTAAAGGAGAGAAAACAAAAGTGAATATTACTTTAAATAACGGCATCGTCATGCCCCAGGTCGGTTTAGGTGTTTACTTAGTTGAACCAGAAGTAGCCAAAAACACTGTGTTACATGCTTTAAAAACAGGCTATCGCTCCATCGATACAGCGCAATTTTACAACAACGAAAAAGAAGTTGGAGAAGCAATAAAAGAAAGCGGCATCCCTCGTGAAGAAATTTTCGTAACGACAAAGGTGTGGAACTCGCATCACGGATATGAAGAAACATTAGAAGCATTTGAGGAGAGTTTACATAAATTACAACTCGATTATATTGATCTCTATCTAATTCATTGGCCAATGCCAATGAAAAATAAATATATCGATACGTATAAAGCATTAGAAACGTTATATAAAACTGGAAAAGTAAAAGCAATCGGATTGAGTAATTTCCATATTGACCATATCGAAAACATCCTTTCCCATTGCACAATAAAACCTGTTGTGAATCAAGTTGAATGTCATCCATACTTCCAACAAAATGAATTAAAAGACTTTTGTGAAAAACACGATATTTATTTAGAAGCATGGAGCCCATTATCAAGGGGAGCTGTATTACAAGATGAAACGATTGTGAAACTTGCCCAAAAATATAGTAAATCACCAGCACAGATCATTTTGCGATGGCATATACAAAGAAATACGATTATAATTCCAAAATCGATTACACCAAATCGCATAGAGGAAAACTTCCAATTATTTGATTTTAATTTAGAAGACGAGGATATGAAATTAATCAACTCCATCGACAAAAATGAACGTCGTGGTCGAGAACCGAATACAATGGATATGATTTAACCTTCATTCTATAGCATGTATCAAAATTAAAACTTGTATGATGTATGTATTTACAAAATAGAAATTTTAGTTTGCGATAAATGTTTCAATATTACATCTTATTTTGTACCGAAGATTATGCTGTGAAAGCCTTCATTTGAAGGTTTCCACAGTTTTTTCATTTTATCCTAGAAGAAAATAGTTCATTTCATCAGTTATACTGTATGTACGAGTATTACTATCATAGGACCTAAACGTTGTATGTTGTATATAATATAAATCCCCTAGTAATAATCTTAAATATTTTCATACCCTTTCGTTAAATGACGTCACAATTTATACAAAAACTTTCGAACTAATTGTGAAGAGTTTCACAAAAGACTACTATTTTTATATAAATGGCTTATACTAATAACTGTAAACAAAATACATTTAAGGAAGTGTAGATGGAAAATGAAAGGTACAGCTTTATTGATGAATGAGGACATGACGTTGACAGTTTTAGAAAATGTGGATGTTTCGGTGTATAAAGAGTTGAAAAACGAGAAAAAATATGACCAACCTCATTGCACAATCAATAATAAAGAGGTTGAATTTGAACCTATTCATTCTGTCGTTTGGTGTAAAGAAGATATTGATTTAGATTACGGATACTAAGTATATAAAAATCAAAATGCGTTTCGGTGCAGCTCGTACACCGAAACGCATTTTCATTATTCAAATGGGTTGATTACATAACTCCATTTATTTGTATTCATTATTTCTTCTGCCTGTACTTGTTCACCATTCCCTAAATAAATAGTTCTTCCTCGAATGGCGACGACCATTGCCTGGATCAATTCCACTTCATCGTTTTTCTGATATACATCACCAATTTTTGGAGTAGTAAAGTTAGGATGTACCGTATTGACGATATCTAATTCTTCCTCCAAAGTTTGATCACCAGGGTCTTCTTTATCAATCCTTGTTGCATTATCTAACAAACCTGGTTCCATCACCCAATATTCATCATGTTTAATTCCATTCGATTTATTACTAATTACCCCTCTATCTTCAATCGATGAAACCATTTCAATCGCATGTAAATGATGATGATCCAATGAATCTGGTTTGGGATTAATAACTAAAATATAATCGCCAACTTCTGCTTTCGTTTCCTTATTTAATGTATACCGTTTTCCATTGACGATAAAACTGTCTAAATTTTTCGGACGGTAATAAGTGATCTCCTTCGCCGTTGCAAGTACTTGTTCTAAGTCATGTAATCGAATTAAATGAACAGATTGTTTCACAAAAGGATTTACCGAATACACTTTGTGTAGTTCATTATTATAATATACAAATTGCCCTTTACGCACATTAATTAATAACATTATATAACCTCCCGCTTACAACGATTTTCTTTTCTTTTTCACTGGCGTTGTTTCAGATTGCAACCCTTTATATAACGATGCAGACATAAACAACAAGATAAATACAAATGGGAAAGCCGAAACGATGGAAGCTGTTTGTAAAGCATTTAATCCACCAGACCATAATAAAACCGCTGCAGCCGATGATTGAATTAATCCCCAAACAACTTTAATTCCTAATGGTGGATTTAACATTCCATTTGTCGTTTGCATTCCAATAACAAATGTTGCAGAGTCTGCCGACGTAATGAAAAATGTACTAATTAATACAATCGATAATACTGTTGCGATAGTCGCTAATGGCATTTCACCTAATGTTGAGAACAAGGCGATTTCTGTATATTCACCGAACTGCATTGCTTCCCAAATTCCTGCGTTTTTAAAGTTATCAAAGTAAATTCCTGTTC
The DNA here is from genome assembly GCA_019113205.1 of Candidatus Pseudogracilibacillus intestinigallinarum. GTDB lineage: Bacteria > Bacillota > Bacilli > Bacillales > Amphibacillaceae > Pseudogracilibacillus > Pseudogracilibacillus intestinigallinarum. The sequence continues at coordinate 7,030 of DXHX01000175.1, forward strand.
CACCAAAGATAGCAAACCAAAACGCACAAAAGATCGTCGGCACTGCTAATACTCCAACAACAAACTCACGAATCGTTCGTCCACGTGAAATTCTTGCAATAAATGTCCCTACAAATGGAGACCAAGCAATCCACCATGCCCAATAAAATACTGTCCATCCTTGAATCCATGCGTCTCCACTTTCATCAAATGGGGATAAACGGAAACTCATTGAAATAAAGTTTTGTGCATAACTACCAATCGTTGTAGTAAATGTATCCATTAAGAAAGTAGTTGGTCCAACAAATAAAAAGAAAAACAATAATAAAATAGCGATAACGATATTCGTATTACTTAACCACTTAATTCCACGACCTAGCCCTGATAATGCAGATAACATAAATAAAATAGTTACACCGATAATAATAATAAATTGCGTCGAAAAACTGTCTGGGATATTACTATTTAAGTATGTTAATCCCCCATTAATTTGAATTGCTCCTAAACCTAATGATGTCGCTACACCGAACACCGTCGCAAAAACAGCGATCGTATCAATCGTTTTCCCAATCGGACCATTTACACGATCCCCAATTAAAGGAGTAAATGTTGCACTAATCGTACCTGGAGCATCTTTTCTAAATTTAAAGTATGCAAGCGCTAAAGCAATTAACGCATAAATACCCCATGGATGTAATCCCCAGTGGAAAAATGTATATTGTAATGCATTTTTCGCTGCTTCAGGTGTTTCTGGGTCCCCAAATGGCGGGTTATAAAAGTGAGAAACTGGTTCTGCTACTCCCCAAAACACTAATCCAATACCCATACCCGCACTAAATAACATAGCAAACCAACTAAAACGACTATACTCTGGTTCTTCATCATCTTTTCCTAATTTAACATCTCCAAACTTCGAAAATGCTAAATAAATGACGAAAAATAAAATTAATGTAGCCGAAATTAAGTAAAACCACCCAAAATTCGTTTGTAAGAAACTTTGAGCAATACCTGACACACTTTCTAAGTTACCTGGTGCAATTGCTCCCCATAAAATAAAAATAAACGTTAAAATAAATGATGCAGTAAAAACTGGTGTTAATTTTTTCATAATTTCTCCTTTCCACACGTTATATGTACAATATTTTACATAATTCTGTTACCTATTCTGTCACATTTCAAACCTTTTAGGAAAAATGTGTAAAAAACACATACAATTTATCATCCTAACATAATTTAAATTTGCTTTCAAATAGACAGAAAAAAGACTGTATAAGGTTTATCTTCTCCTTATACAGTCTTTTATTACATGCTTTTTTCGTAAATTGAAATATACCCACGTTGTTTTTGCCAACTACAAATTGCTTCTTTTAAAGCTGTTTCATCAAAATCTGGAAAAAACACGTCCGTAAAATAAAGTTCAGCTTCTGCCGCTTGCCAAAGTAAAAAATTACTAATTCGTTGCTCTCCACCAGTACGAATCATTAAATCTGGAGAAGGTAAACCATTCGTATATAAATGTTTTTCGATATCCATTTCTGTTGTCTCTTGAGAACCTGATACGTTTTTTTCACGGACAACCGCTTTTATCGCCTGAACAATATCATCTCTCCCACCGTAATTAAAAGCAAAATTAACAATCATTCCATCGTTATTTTTTGTTCGTTTCACAGCCCTCTCAATAGCGACACGTGTAGGGAATGGTACTTTTTTCAAATTACCTGATGTACGTATTCGAATATTTCTTTTCATAAATTGTGGTAATTTCTCATGAAAAAATTTTATTGGTAAACTCATCAAATAGTTTACTTCATCTAATGGCCTCGACCAATTTTCGGTAGAGAAGGCGTATAATGTTAATGCTTCTACACGTAACGAAATACATGCATCGATTACTTCCTCCATCGCCTTTACACCAGCGAAATGACCTTCACTCCTTGATAACCCTCGTGCTTTTCCCCATCGACCATTCCCATCCATCGTAATGGCGATATGTTTCGGTATTTGTGCATTCATCTTTCTTCCTCCTCTTAACCTCTTTCGTTTATCCAAGCATGATAATATTCTAAAAACTGCTCCCTTAAAAAGTTATATGAAAATAGATGTGTGACATTTTTTTCTTGATCATATTGTTCTGCCAAAAATTTGTCTATTGCGTCATCATCGTTATGATCATATATTTCCATTAAACGAATCCAACCAGGATATGATAACTGTTGTACGTTTACTTCATTTCCATTAATATTTTTTTCATTGTATTCATTTGCAACGAACTGTTCTAGTTGAATAACGTTTAACATCGTATAAAAAATAATGCCGATAATGAAATAAAAGTGTGTCAAAGATATACGACTAGCCCAAATTCGAATCAATGTATACATCAGTAAAAAAGCAATATAAAACAAACCGAGATAAGCTGTAAAACTACGTATCGTCCATGCAGAAGCATACGTGTCCATCGCAACTTGCATTGTTTTATACAAAAACAAACTGTTTACGACAATTAAAGTTGAATAACTTATGTTCAATAACAAATGTGTATTTCTTATTCGACCCAAAGCAATATAAAAGAAAAACAATGTACATGCTGTCCATAAGATTGTCATATAAAACATTGGTACTATTTCTACTGTGACAACTGCATATAAGATAATACCAATGAGGTTCAATAGGAACGATACAATAAACATTGGCTTATAATGCAATGATTTCTTTTTTTGTAAGATGATTAAATATTGCTGTTCATCATTTTTCGGATAACGGAGTACTTGAAACATCCCAAAAACAAACATACTTATAATTATTACCCTAAAAAAAGGCATGAACCAATTTATATATATAATGAAACAAAGCATGATCAATACGATACTACTTATAATGGTGAAGATTTTTTTCTGTCTTAGAAATTTACCGAAGCGAAGGATTAATTGAAAATCGTATTGGCCGACTTCCATTAATTTTTCCCCCATCGTTCGAATAAATTTTGTCGTCCCCCAAACAAATGTGTTCGGTCTCGTAACAACGATAATATGAATGAACATTAATATTGGGATAATAATGTTATTCCAAGAATAAAAAATTGTTTCACCGAATAATAAATAGGTCGCACTTAACATCCATATCATGACCATCAATAAAATACCAATCCGCCGATGATGGAATGCAGATAAACGAAATCGGAGAAAGAAAACAATGTAAAAGCATGAAATAAATAAGAGCATGCTTAGACCAATTTCAACTTGGAAAAAAGTGATTTCCGCTAATATTCCAAGTAAAAAACAGGAGACAAGCACAAAATAGTCATTTTTTCGTATCGTTTCTCTCATAATCCTCCACCTAACCTATACATAGAAATTCTATGTATATGAATAAAATAATTGGGAAAAGTATCAAACAGATACTTTTCTCCCCCAATAATAACCAATAAATGTGACAGGGTATAACATACTAGTTAATGTACAAATCAACATAAACGTCATCAATGTTTTAATTTGTAATAAATGCGATAAAATGATGTACATGAACAACATATTAGGAATTATTGCAATGACAAATGTTCGTTGTAACAATCGTTTTCCACGATGTCCAAATTCTTTTCCCATTTCATAGCCTAATAAAGACCAAAATATGGCATACAATCCAAAGATAAATATCGGTATATTTGCAACCGTATCCCATACATGAATGAGCCATTTCCATCCAAACAGATGTAAACATATTAATAAGACGGTTCCACCAACAAAAATCGCAATGTTTAATAAAACGAATAACCATTGTGTTTTCCGAGGTGTAATTCCTGTTTCTTGTCGCCAAATTTTTGCAACAGCGGTCGGTGATCCTAATTGTTCGACTAGTGTCTCATACACCTCATTGGGTGGAATGTGTTCATGTTGCAACATTTCATAAATATGTGCTTCATAATCCGCAACGATTGCTTGATAATCTTTTTGATCAGATAGTTCTGTTTGCAATTCATTTATATATCGTTGCGCCTCTTCATTCATGACTCTGTCTTCCCGATCATCTTCGACATTACTTTTACATATTGCATCCATTCAGATGTTCGTTCTTGTAAAATCATTTCCCCTGCCTTCGTAATACGATAATATTTTCTAGCAGGACCTTTTTCTTGTTCTTGCCAATACGCTTCAATATATTCTTGCTTTTCTAATTTATGAAGTCCTGGATAGAGAGAACCTTCTTTTATTTGTAAGTGATGTTCACTTCTTTTTTCAATTTCTTTTACTAACTCATATCCATACATATCTCGCTCATGTAATAATTGTAATACGAGCAGTGACGTACTGCCTTTTACTAACTCTCGACTAAACATTCATTTTCACCTACCTAGTTTATTTAGGTACATAGAAATACTATATAGCAATTGGTGGAAAATGTAAAGTGCTTTTTACAGTAATTTTTCCGCTAATAAACGATACACATTTAAACGCTTCGCTTGTGCATGTGGAATACTACAAATCATCGCTTCATCAAATCCATAAATTGCTTGTTCTTTCAATAATGTTTCAGCTACATCTTCTGCTGAACCGACTATATGCATCCCACGATTTCGATTTCTTTCGATATCTATTTTATCAAATTCTGTTAATGGATAATCTTTTGCTTCTTTTGGTGTTAATGTAATTGGTGCTTTTCCTTGTTGTAATAACATCCTAGCAATATCTTGTGGTTTCCCCTCATATTCCGCTTCTTCTCTCGTCTCACAAACAGTTGCCATATAACAAACTAAAGTCTGAGGTTTTTCCATAAAATCAGAAGGAATAAAATGTTCCTTATATAGCTTGATCATCTTTTCTGACAAATCACCATTAAAAAATTGTGCAAATGCATAACCAGCGCCTAACTTTGCTGTTTGAATCGCACTTTGTCCACTAGACCCTAGCATCCAAGCTTCTGGTAAAACAATATGATTTGGCATTGCTACCGTTTTATCATATAGACGATTGTTTGGTATATCACCTTTTATTAATTTTAATGTCGTTGAAAATTTTTCATATAAATGGTAGACGTCTGGTTGATTTCCTTCTGATAATGCATAAATTGAATAATTATCCCCACCTGGTGCACGTCCTACTCCAAAGTCAATTCGGTCTGGATGAAATGCACTTAACGTATTGAATACTTCCGCCATTTTAAGTGGAGAATAATGCATCATCATGACTCCTCCTGTCCCAATTCGAATACGTTTCGTTTTTGCTGCTAAATGTGCTGCCGTTATTTCTGGTGCGGAACTAGCAAATCGTTTCGTTCCATGATGTTCTGCCATCCACATCCTTGTATATTATATTTAAGGTTTTAGTCTTCCGACTATAAAAGGAAAACCTTATGAACCTAAGTAATTTTTTCATTGGTATTTCCTCAATTATTTTGAGAAAATATACTTAATGGATTGAGAGGTGGATCGTTTCATCCTTGGGTTACTAAACTCGTAATTGAAAGACTGAACCCTCTCTCTGTTAAGCTGATTACGAATGAGTTAGATGTTGAAGGCACTTCGCCTTACTCCGTATTTAGCACAAGGTCGTGACGCTTTTCAGATGAGTGGCATTCAATCCAAATAAGTGAAGAAGGTGAAGCTATGTTTTATCTTGGTATTGATATTGGCAAACGTACTCACGTTGCTTCAGTTATGGATGAGGAAGGAAAAATAGTGTTAAAAGGTTTCTCCTTTCCAAACTCATCAGAAGGCGGTCACTCACTACTCACTCGTTTACGTACTATTTCAGATGACCCAGCCCATTTCCTTACGGGAATGGAAGCTACAGGACATTATTGGCTCGCTCTCTTTTCATTCCTAGAAAATGCTGATTATTTCATCCATGTCATCAACCCTATTCAAACTGATGGTTGGCGGAAAGGTACTGAAATCCGCAAAAGAAAGACAGACATCATTGATTCGGTATTAATAGCCGACCTTATTCGTTACGGTTCATTTGAAGACACTACTTTAGCGAATGAAGATATGTTTTCCTTACGTCAATTAACCCGTTATCGATCGTACTTAGTTGGAACGGCGGGCGATTTCAAACGTAAAATCATCGCTGTTTTAGACCAAGTATTTCCTGAATATAATACAGTCTTTTCAAAGGTTGGCGTTTTTGGAAAAGCTTCAAAGGCTGCATTACTTGAGTACTCCACGCCAGATGCTTTTAATGAAGTAACAGCGGATATGCTTGCTGAAACACTCGGTTTAGCCAGTCGTAATCGTGTAGGCTTAATAAAAGCCGAAGCGCTCAAAAAAGTAGCCTCAAACTCTTTTGGAATCCGCTTTGCACAAGATGCATTTACTTTCCAACTTCGTTCGATGATTGAACAGTTGAACTTCCTCGAAACACAAATTAAGCAAGTAGAAGATGAAATCAAGCAATTAATGGATTCCATCGATTCTGTCGTCGAAACAATACCAGGGATTGGTCCAGTGACTGGTGCGACGATATTAGGCGAAATTGGTGATATTCATAAGTTTTCCAATCCTAAGAAGTTAGTCGCTTATGCCGGCATCGATGCCTCTGTATCGCAATCCGGACAATTTGATGCTACTCATAATGTCATGAGTAAACGTGGCTCACCTTATCTTAGAAAAGCTTTGTTTCAAGCTGCTTTGGTTGCTTCTCGGAGCGATCCCGTATTGAAAGCTTTTTATGATAAAAAACGTTCAGAAGGAAAGCATCACTTAACAGCAGTTGGTGCTGTGTCTCGAAAACTCTGTAACATCATCCATGCGATTTTAACTAAAAATGAACCATACGAAATTCGCACATAAGTGAAAAAACATTTTTTGTGATGTTTATTTGGCATGCTTTCATTTTATATATTTAGTAATAAATTATTTTGTTTTTTCACTTGACTTTATATAGTTAGTCTTTCATATCCAAGTTCATCCGCCAAAACAGCTAATTCTTCTGCATATGCTAAAGCATCAGTTGCTGTATTTCCTTTCGTAATAGGTGCTTGATCTAATACACTTAACTTCATTTTCCCTCTTCCTTTCCACCGTAAAATCAACTTATCTTATGTTACACTTATTTTATCATCTTCTTTTAAGGAGGGAAAAAATGAAGCATAAACTAATACTTGCATCTTCTTCTCCTAGACGGCAACAATTATTACATCAAGTACAAATCCCTTTTACCATTCGGACAAACAATGTAGATGAATCCATTGTTACTGAAATAGATCCTATCGAAAAAGTGCAACAACTTGCCATATTAAAAGGAGACAGTATACAAAGTAATGCTGATGAAATTATTTTAGCGGCAGATACTGTCGTTAGTTTTCAAGGTAAAATTTTCGGAAAACCGAAAGATAGAATGGATGCTCGTTCCATGCTACAACAATTAAGTGACAATACACATGAAGTGTACACTGGTGTATATATAAAAGGTGCGAAAGAAAATACCGTATTCGTTGAAAAAACAGAAGTGACATTTTGGGAACTAACAGAAGAGGAAATAGAACATTATATTCAATTGGATGATCCATATGATAAGGCTGGTGCGTATGGCATTCAAAGTGCTGGGGCTATACTCGTTAAACATATTTTTGGTGATTATTATAATGTTGTTGGACTACCGCTTGCAAAGGTCGTTCGTTCTTTAAAAACGTTTCATATTTACCCTTTTTAATGTTTTGTTTCAGCATTTCATAAAAAATCGTGTATAATATATAGGGTTAGTGAACGGTAAAGGAGCGTAATGATTTTGTCTGATTCAATTTTATCCATTATTCCACCATTAATAGCTATTGTCATGGTGTTATTAACGAAACGAGTATTGTTATCTTTAGGTGTCGGTATTTTGTTTGCAGCATTTTTTGTTGCTAATTATCATATCGGAGAAACATTCACCTTAATTATTCAAGCTTTTGTTCGGGTATTCGTTGAAGATGGTGCTTTAAATACGTGGAACGTCTATATTATTTTATTCTTATTTTTACTTGGAATGATTACTAGTTTTGTCAGTATGATGGGTGGTACGAAAGCGTTCGGAGATTGGATGATCCTCCGTGTAAAAACACGTGTTGGTGCCCAATTAATGACGATCGTATTAGGTTTTGCCCTATTTATCGATGATTACTTCAACAGTTTAACAGTCGGACAGGTTGCACGTCCAATTACAGATAAACATCGAATTTCCCGTGCAAAACTTGCATATATCGTCGACTCTACTGCTGCTCCGATTTGTGTTATTGCACCTTTATCTAGTTGGGGTGCATATATTTTAGGTTTAATCGGAACAGTCTTCATGACACATAATATTGTTGATTACTCTGCATTAAGTGCATTTATTACGATGATTCCTATGAATTTCTATGTTTGGTCAGCAATTGGGCTTGTCTTTATTTTGGCAATTCGTCAAGCAGATTTTGGAGCGATGAAAAAGCATGAACTTCATGCTTTGCAAACAGGAAATGTAACATTCCAACAACAAAAAACAGAAGCACAACAAGAAGAAAAATCGAGTGCTATTGGAAAAATATCTGATTTACTCGTTCCGATTATTATGTTGTTCATCGGAACAATCGGTTTTATTTTCGCTACAGGTTATATGGCGTTAACTCCTGGCGAAAGAAGTGTTATTAACATTTTAGGGGAAGCAGATGTTTCCTTATCTTTATTCCTTGGTGGCTTACTTGCTGTGCTTATTACTTTTTTCATGAGTATTAGACATGTTAAGGCAAATCAATTAGAGAAAAAGGATTTCTCCAACGGTATTTATAACGGAATAAAGGCCATGTTATCGGCAGTTATTATTTTAATTTTCGCTTGGACAATTACTGATTTAATTGATCAACTAGGAACAGGAACATATTTAGCTAATATTGTAAAACAATCAAATATCCCTTTTGCAATCTTGCCAGTAATTATTTTTATTATGGCTGGAATTATCGCTTTTTCGACTGGAACATCGTGGGGGGCATTTGCTTTATTATTACCTATTGCCGGTCAAATTGCAGCCTCTACAAACATCGACCTTATTTTACCGATGTTAGCTGCCGTTTTAGCTGGAGCAGTGTTCGGAGACCATTGTTCACCAATTTCTGATACGACGATTCTATCTTCGACTGGATCAAGTTGTAACCATATAGATCATGTTATGACACAATTACCTTATGCGATCGTTGCAGCAGTTATTGCTGGACTTGGTTATGTTGTGTTAGGCTTTACAGAAAATGTCTATTTCGGATTAATTACAGTCATTATTGGATTAGCCATTGTTTACTTCTTATTAGGAAAGACAAAATTAACCATCGATAATAATTGATTATGGCTATTTTGTTCATAAATATTTGTCATCTTTATGAATATTGTTCATTTTAAGAATTATTCGTTGTATTATTTTTGTTTCTAGAATATCATAAAGTTAGGAAAGAGAGGGATATAATGAAAAGCGAGGCGAATAATTTAAAACAACGTAATTATACCCCACTAATTTGGGGCCTTTCTGTTGTCGCTGTCATTATTATTTTAGGTACAAATTATATTCCGCGTAGTACGACAGATACTATTTTCGGAATGAAACTAACGGTTCTTCCATTAATTAATGCGATTTTAAATGGTTTTGCATTCTTAATGTTAATCGGTGCACTCGTATCGATTATAAAAGGAAATGTCAAAGCACACCGTAATTTTATTTTGGCAGCTTTTAGTGCAACATTTATTTTCTTAATTACGTACTTAACATACCATGCTTTAGCAGGCTCTACGAGTTATGGGGAGGATGGATTGTTAAAATATGTTTATTATTTTG
>DXHX01000017.1 GCA_019113205.1 Candidatus Pseudogracilibacillus intestinigallinarum
TGTATGCACAGTGGTAAAAAAGTATATGTCATTGGTGAAACCATAAGCCCAGCAATTCGTGAAAATGACGTCTGTATTTTAATTTCTGGATCTGCTAAAACCAATGCGATTCGTCATATTAGAAAACTAGCTGAAAATATTGGCGCAACGACTTTTTTAGTGACAGCAAATAAGGAAGCGTTAACAGGCGATTCTTTGTTAAGTGGTTTATGGATAAATGCAGCGACAAAGCATACATTACAAAGTGATATGAAAACCATTCAACCTTTAGGGAATCAATTTGATCAAATGGCACATATCATTCTTGATGCAGCAATAATCGATAGTACTAACGATATAACAACAATGATTGAGAATCATACAAACATGGAGTAGGTGTATAAATGGATACTGTAACTTTGTCACATGAACAGTTAAAGAAACTGTCATACAAAAAATTAAAGGAAGTTGGATTAAGTGAAGCTCATGCACAAAAGGTAGCGACAATTTTAATACACGCAGATTTAAGAAATGTGAATTCCCATGGAGTGTTACGAACGGAACATTATGTAAATAGGATTGCTGCTGGCGGTATTGATACAGCTCCAACAATTTCATTTGAACAGACCGGAAAAGTTACTGGTATTGTAAATGGTGGTGATGGAATTGGTCATGTGGTCGCAGATGAAGCAACAAATAAGGCAATTCATTTGGCGAAAGAAAATGGAGTAGGAATGGTAACTGCTATAAATAGTAGTCATTGTGGTGCGTTAAGTTATTACGTTCAAAAAATTGCGAATCAAGGTTTAATTGGAATTGCCATGTCACAGACTGATAAAATTGTTGTCCCTTATGTAGGAACCGAATCGTTTTTAGGTACAAATCCTATCGCATATGGTGTCCCTGCTAAAAGAAATAAACAATTTATTTTAGATATGGCAACATCTAACGTTGCGTTAGGTAAGGTGCTTAATCATAAAGAAAAAAATGAACCTATTCCAATAGGATGGGGGGTGGACGAAAAAGGAGAATCGGTAACAGATCCAAATAAAGTTGTGTCTTTATTACCATTTGGTGGAGTGAAAGGATACGGCTTAGCAATTGTAGTAGATATTTTTTCTGGTTTATTAACGGGATCAAAATTTGGTCCCCATATATCCAAAATGTATAGTAATTTAGATCAAAAAAGAAAGTTGGGCCATTATTTCTGTGCAATTGATCCAGAAATGTTTACAAATAAAGAACAATTTTTAGAGCAGATGGATCAAATGATGGAAGAGCTGAGGAATGTACCACCTAAAAAAGGTGTTGATCAAGTATATGTTCCTGGTGATATTGAACATGCAGATGAGGAAAGGAATAAACGTGAAGGTGTTACAGTTCCGAAAAGTGTTTTTAATTATTTAAATAGTTAATTGGAGGGAATTTGAAATGAAAAATATAAAGTGGTTTATTACATTAATAGTGGCAATTTTTGTATTAGCAGCTTGTGGATCAAATACTAATAGTGAAAGTAATGGAGAAAGCAGTGGTTCTAAAGGGGATACTGTGAAGTGGAAATTAGGACACTTAGCAGATGAAAATCATATTTGGCATGCAACAGCAGAAAAATTTGCTGAATTAGTAAATGAAAAAACTGATGGTGGAATTGAAATTACAATTTATCCAAGTAATACATTAGGTGGAGAAACAGATACAATTAATGCAATCCATGCTGGAACCGCAGATTTAGTGTTCTCTGGAGAAACTTTAGAAAATTGGGCACCTAAAGCAGCACTTTTAGCTACTCCTTATGCATTTAGAGATGGCGATCATGTGAAAAGTGTTGTAGAAGGGGAGATTGGAACAGAAATTGAAGAACAAATTATTGAAGAAGCGGAATTAACACCATTATTTTATTTAACACGGGCTCCAAGAAACTTAACATCAAATAAGCCGATTGAAAAAGTAGAAGACATAAGTGGATTTAAAATGCGTGTTCCAAACGTGCCTTTATTTTTAGATGCATGGGATTCAGTTGGAGCAAAACCTCAAGTTATGGACTTTAATGAAGTATTTACAGGCTTACAACAAAATGTAATCGATGGACAAGAAAACCCAGTTGATTTAATCCAAAGCGGCGCATTATACGAAGTTCAAGATTATGTGAACAGAACTGAACATGTTTATTCATGGATTTATGTACTTGTAGGGAATGAGCAATTTAACGCTTTAACAGAGGATCAACAAGAAGCAGTTCGTGAAGCAGCTGCAGAAGCACAAGAGTTTGGTGCAGAATTGTTTGAAGATGAAATCGACCAGATTGAAGCGGAACTAGAAGAGGCTGGAATGGAATTTATTGACGTAGATCAGGATTCATTTAGAGAGAAAATGGAGCCAGCGTTAAAAGAGACATTATCTGAAGAGCAGTTTGAGTTATACGAAAAGATTTTAGAAGTTGAGTAATTAGTATGAAAGGCACAACTTATTATAGTCGTGCCTTTCACCTTATAAATTTGAAAGGAAGTGAATGATCATGAAGTTCACTTTTCGAATGATAACGAATATATTAAGTGTTTTAGCTATCATTGCTTTTACAGGAATTATCGTTATTGTTTGTATGCAAATCTTATCTAGGTTTTTACCATTTTCATATGTTTGGACAGAAGAATTAACTAGGTATTTCTTTTTATTTGCAATAAGTTGTGGTGCACCTCTTGCATTGTTAAAAAATGAATATATAAATGTTGATTTGATTATTGGTAGGCTAAGTGACAAGGTTAGAAGAGTATATGAAATTATTATTTACACAATCATTTTAGTTTTTAGCATTATTATGAGTAAAGAATCGTATTTTTTTATGATTTTAGGACATAAACAAAAATCTGCAACGATGCCATTTAAAATGTCATTGATTCATTCTTCAATGTTAATAATGTCTGTTTTCTTATCATTTTATTGTTTAGTAAGATTATGGTATTTATTTAAAAATAAACAAAATAAATACGAAGTGTCTGGCGGTGGAGAAATATGATGGCTTTAATGTTATTTATATCATTTTTAGTATTAATTTTCTTAGGGTTTCCGATTGCATTTAGCTTGGGATTGTCATCAGTTCTTTATTTGGTCGTTGCAGATATATCGTTAAGTATAATCCCACAAAAAATGTTTGAAGGATTAAATTCATTTGTGTTGCTATGTATTCCAGGTTTTATATTAGCAGGTAACTTAATGAATGTTGGAGGAATTACAAATCGCTTAATCGATTTTGCGAATAGCATATTAGGTCGAGTGCGTGGTGGATTAGGATTGGCAAACGTTGGAGCCTCTATGGGGTTTGGTGGCATTTCTGGTACAGCACTAGCAGATACAGCTAGTATTGGTGGAATATTAATTCCAGCTATGAAAAAAGAAGGTTATGGTGCGGGATTTTCCGTGGCAGTAACAGCTTCATCATCCACAGTTGGACCTATTATCCCACCATCATTACCAATGATTATTGTGGGTACATTAGCATCTCTATCAATTGGTGATTTATTCGTCGCCGGTATTATTCCAGGAATTATGATTGGTCTTGGATTAATGATTCCAACTTACATTATTTCTGTCAAACGTAACTATCCAAAAGGAGAAGCAAAATCATTTAAAGAAATTGTAAAAAGTTTCTTTGGTGCTTTTTGGGCGTTATTAATGACATTAATTATTTTATATGGAATTTTGGGAGGAATATTTACACCTACAGAAGCATCTATTGTTGCGGTTATTTATGCACTTATCATTGGTATTTTTGTTTATAGAGAATTACCGGTTATAGAAATTCCTAAAATAATGTTAAACACAATGACAACAACAGCGTCTATAATGTTATTAGTTGGATTTGCAAATCTTTTTGGTTGGATTTTAATAAGTGAACAAATCCCACAAATGGTTGCAGATGTCATTTTAGGAATTTCTACAAATAAATATATCGTTATTTTATTAATATTAGCGTTAGTTCTCTTTGTAGGTACATTTATGGAAACAATTGCTGGTTTAGTTATTTTGTTTCCAGTATTATTACCAGTTGCAACATCAATCGGAATGGATCCAATACATTTTGGGGTAACGATGGTGTTAGCAATGATTATTGGAGTTGTAACACCACCGGTTGGTGTATGTCTCTTTGTCGCCTCACAAATAGGGAAGGTGTCTATGGGGACAGCGACGAGGGAATTATTACCATTTTTACTTGTAAGTGTGATTGTACTTTTACTCGTTGCATTTATACCGGCATTAACATTATATTTACCGAGTTTATTTAATTAGGGGATGACAAAAAATGAAATGTGTTCAAGTGTTAGGGCCGAATGATTTAGTAATTCAAGAAACTGAACAACCGAAAGTTATTGATGATCACGATGTCTTAGTGAAAACGAAACGTGTAGGTATTTGTGGTTCAGACATGCATATTTATCATGGTACAAATCCATTAGCAACGTATCCACGTGTTATTGGACACGAAGTAACTGGGGAAGTAATAGAAATTGGCCCTAATGTTACAAAAGTTCGTGTAGGTGACCATGTTGTCGTGGAACCAATCTCATATTGTGGAGAATGCTATGCGTGTAGAAAAGGACGGCCAAATGTATGTAAGCAATTATCTGTCTTCGGTGTACATGAAGATGGTGGAATGCGAGATTTTTTTACTTTACACGAAAAGCAGTTACATGTCGTTAATTCTATATTAGATTGGGAAGATGCAGTTTTAGCAGAACCAATGACAATAGGTGCGCAATCTGTTTGGCGTGGAAATGTAGAGGAAGGAGATTCTGTTCTTATTCAGGGCTGTGGACCAGTTGGAATATGTGCTTTGAAGATGGCAAAGTTAAAAGGCGCCTTTGTTTATATGACAGATTTGGATGAATCCCGTTTACAGTTTGCTAAAAAAAATGGTGCGGATGTTATTTTACAAGCTAATGATAAAAATTTAGTTAATAACATAATGGAGAAAACAAGAGGGGAAGGAATTAATGTAGTAATTGATGCAGTTTGTATTCCACAAACATTCGAATTAGGCGTGAGAATTGCTTCTCCTGCTGGAACAGTAGTTTGTTTAGGTTTTACAGATATACCTTCAAACATTCAGCAGTTGCCAATTACAAAAAATGAATTAACAATTGTTGGATCAAGGCTACAAACAAATCAATTTCCAGAAGTAATCTCGTTATTAAATAACAGAACATTACAAATGGACGAATTTATCACTCAAACTTTTAAAATTGAAGACATTAAAGAAGCGTTCGATTTTATTGAAAAAAATCCAGATAAAGTTAGGAAAGCACTTATAACCTTTGAATAGGAGAGAAAAAATGTTACCAAAACATGAGGTGTTACAACAATTACATCAATCAAAAGTCGTTGCAGTTATTCGTGGGAATAATCAAGCAGAGGCTGTAGCGATTTCAGAAGCAGCAATTAAAGGTGGGTTGCATGCAATTGAAGTAACATATACAACACCAAATGCAAGCGATGTAATAAAAATTTTGAACAAAGAAAATGCCTTGGTTGGAGCAGGCACAGTATTAGATGCTGAAACAGCTCGTGATGCATTGTTACATGGTGCAAAATTTATTGTTAGTCCACATTTTAGTGAAGAAATTAGTAAAGTATGTAATCGGTATGCTGTTCCTTATTTACCAGGCTGTCTAACTATAAAAGAAATGGTTACAGCTTATGAACATGGTTGTGACGTTATTAAACTATTCCCTGCAAATAATTTTGAGTCTCCATTTATAAAGGCAGTTAATGGACCATTACCACATGTACGAATTATGCCTACAGGTGGCATCAATGTGAATAACTTTACACAGTGGTTAGAAGATGGCGCTTTCGCTGTTGGTATAGGTAGTGACTTAACGAAGGCATTTAAGGAAGCTGGTGCACAAGGTGTTGTGGAACAATGTGAAAAATACTTGTCAAAACTGTAAAGGAGCTGTTTTTAATGGATATGACATTTCGTTGGTATGGTCGTGATAATGATACAGTCACATTAGATCAAATAAAACAAATTCCTAATGTGAAAGGAATTGTATGGGCACTGCATAAAAAAGAAGTGGGCCAAGTATGGACAAAGGAAGAAATTAAATCTGAAGTTGATTACATTAAATCCTTTGGTTTTCATGCGGATGTAGTTGAAAGTGTAAACATACATGAATCCATTAAGATCGGTGATGGAGATAGGGATGCATATATTGATAATTATATTGAAACGATTAAAAATTTAGGTGAGTTCGGTGTAAAAGTTATTTGTTATAATTTTATGCCTATTTTTGATTGGACTCGATCAGATTTATTTCATCCATTATCAGATGGTTCAACAGCATTATTTTATGAAAAGTCAAAAATAGAGGAAGTGGATCCTTTTGATTTATTCAAATCTGTTTCGGATGCAACAGATTTATCATTACCCGGATGGGAACCAGAAAAATTAGATAGAATTCAAGAGTTATTCAAAGCCTACGAATCTATTGATGAAGAAAAATTGTGGGATAATTTAGCATATTTTTTAGAACGAGTTTTACCTGTATGTGAAGAACATGATATAAAAATGGCTATACACCCTGATGATCCGCCATGGTCGATTTTCGGTTTGCCAAGAATCATGACGGGAGAAGCGAGTATAAAAAAATTATTTTCTATTTCTGATTCTCCATCCCATTGCTTAACGTTCTGTACGGGGTCATTAGGAGCAAACCCTAATAATGATATGAAAGATTTAGCAAGCAAATATGCACATCGTTCACCATTTGCTCATATTAGAAACGTAAAAATATATGAAAATGGTGATTTTATCGAGACTTCTCATTTAACAGAAGATGGATCCATTGATATTGCAGGAGTTATAAAAGAATTAGCATCACAAAATTATAAAGGGTATGTTCGTCCAGACCATGGTCGTCATATTTGGGACGAGAAATGCCGACCTGGCTATGGATTGTATGATCGTGCATTAGGAATTATGTATTTATTAGGATTATGGGATGCTTATCATTATAAAAAGAAGGAGCTTTCATAATGAATCCAATACATGAAAATTTACGAGATAGAGTTGCAGTTGTAACTGGTGGTAGTGGTGTACTTTGTTCAAAAATGGCAAAAGAATTAGCAAGACACGGTGTAAATATTGCCATATTAAATCGAACGATTGAAAAAGGGGAATCCGTAGCAAAGTCTATTGTTAATAATGGGGGGAATGCTATTGCATTTGCAGCTGATGTGTTAGATAAAGCTTCTCTAGAAGAAGCGAAGAATGCTATTATTAATACATTTGGCAGGGTAGATATTCTTGTTAATGGTGCAGGTGGAAATCATCCAGATGCGATTACAGATGATGAAACATTTGAACCGAATGCATCAGGAAAAAGTTTTTTTGATCTAGAAAAAGATGGTTTTTCTAGAGTATTTGCAACAAATTTTACTGGTACCTTTTTAACGAGTCAAGTCTTTGGGAAAGAATTATTAAAAAGTCCGTCACCGACAATTGTTAATATATCTTCAATGAGTGCGTACGTTCCAATGACGAAAGTCCCCGCATATAGTGCGGCGAAATCAGGTATTAATAATTTTACTATGTGGATGGCAACGCATTTTGCAGAGAGTGGATTACGTGTAAATGCAATTGCACCTGGTTTCTTTTTAACAGAACAAAATCGTGATTTATTAACAGAAGTAGATGGTACTTATACGGAAAGAGCAAATAAAATCATTGCGAACACACCAATGAAACGTTTTGGTGAAGCAAAAGAATTAGTTGGAACACTTATATGGTTAGTAGATGAAAATTATTCGGGATTTGTTACAGGTGTAACGGTTCCTGTTGATGGAGGATTTATGGCTTATTCTGGTGTGTAATAAAAGTGGTGAAAGGATGAAGCGAGGATGCTCATTCAAATAGCTTTAGACAGAATGACAGAAAAAGAAGCTTTCTCCATACTTGATATGGTAGCAGAAGAAATTGATGTGATAGAAATTGGTACAGGAGTTATAAAACAATATGGTATGAGTATTGTAAAAAAAATAAAAAATCAATACCCGAATATTTTATTATTTGCAGATATGAAAACATGTGACGCGGGTGAAAGTGAAGCAATCCAAGCATTTCAAGCGGGAGCTGATATTACATCTTGTATGGCTTTTTCTTCTGTGTCAACAATTGAAAAGGTACTACAAACTGCGACAAAGTACGATAAGGAAGTAATGATTGATTTATTAGGAGTACAGGATGTAGAGAAAATTAATGATTTATATGGAATAGGCTGTCGTTATTTCTGTTTACATATAGGAATAGACGAACAAAAAGAAAGTATCAACCCTCTATCAAATTTATATGATGTTATGACTAATCTGAAATCTTGTAAAATTGCTGTTGCAGGTGGTATTACTCCTTCATCACTTTCCAATTTAGACTTTTCGTTGATTAATATTGTCATTGTTGGTAGTGCAATTACTAAAAGTACTAATCCATTAAATGTAGTGCAATGTATAAAAAGAAAAATAAGTAACTAGAGACTAGCAGATATATGTTAGTCTCTAATTTTTTTATTGAATAATGATTAAAAATTTCATGACCGCGCCCGTTCCAAGTACTTTTTTTCGATAAATTCAACGACTTTATACATAAGTGCAGCAAAAATGGCAATGAGGACGAGGCTTGCCATGACGAGTGTGAAGTCGAACACTTGAAATCCATAAATAATTAAGTAGCCGAGCCCTTGATTTGCGACGAGAAACTCACCAACGATGATACCGACCCAACTTAGGCCAACATTCACTTTTAATGT
>DXHX01000018.1 GCA_019113205.1 Candidatus Pseudogracilibacillus intestinigallinarum
GAATCGCGTTGCATATGGATATCGAAACTTTCATAATTTTAAAAAGAGAATCATTTTACACTTTAAATGGAGATCATTCATACAAAGTAAAAAATCTTCCTCCCCTGCAGTTTAACCTACAAAGGAAGAGGAAACTAGCATGAAAACAACCAGATGAAACGTAGGAAATGTACGTAGACTCCTGCGTGAAAAAAAGGCCTAGATAAGACAAGGGAAGGCAAAGCCTGAGCTTGGCTTAGCAGCCGCACGCGGAAAGCGGAGTACATTTCCGAAGTGACATATTCACGCTATTCTTATTGACTCCACACAATTACATATTAGTTGACTTTAAGAGGGTCACCGACACCATTTGACAAAGAGCCGTTTATTCCGGCGCTGCTCTGTTTTCGTCATACAATTGTAGCATCTCTCTTGCGTGTTCTAGTGGAATATGCGGTAAAAACACTATGTTATCTTTACATTTTATATGAATCGAGGCAACTCGTAATTTCTTTTGAAAAAATGTTTGTGTCATATAAAGTTCATCGATTTTTGTGAAGGACAATGTAACAGTATGCCTTTTCAAGAGTGCCGTTTGATATATGATTTCCTTTGCTGTAAAGGTATAGGCGATACTTCTGAAAGAAAGATAGCGGCTGAAAAAGATTAAACATAGAATAATGATTGGAATCATCCACCACTCTGGAATGAAATAAAAGATGAAAAATATCGTAAACACGAGTACATAACTAGGTTGTATCCATTGGATAAATAGCGCTTTTAAAGACAATCGATATAGTTTTTTGGTTGTTTTCATTTTTTCTCACCTTAAATGACATCATGGATAGATGGTATAATATATAGTAGACCCATTTTAACAAGATTTATGTATGATAGATAGAGGAAGAGAGGGATTGTCGTGAAAAAGTCATGGATCATGCTCAGTTGTGTATTTTTGTTAATAAGTTGTGGAAAAGATAGTGGCGAAGAGGAGAAGAAAGAAACGATTATCGATCAAAGTGTTGAACAGACGCAAAACGAATTTGCTTGGGAATTATTTGAAGAAGTTTCAGAAGAAGAGGATGGAAATATATTCGTTTCGCCATATAGTGTGTTTATTGCATTAGCGATGACAGTAAATGGTGCAGAAGCGGAAACGAAAGAGGAAATGATGCAAGCACTAGGTATGGATAACTTTTCCTTGCAACAACTAAATGAGGACAATGAACGGTTGATGGAGTCGTTAGAAAAAGCGACAGAGAAAATAACATTGCAATCGGCTAACGCAATTTGGTTGAATGATTTGTATACATTGGAAAAAAAATTTCAACATCATGTAAAAACATATTACTCTGCGAACGTAGAGGAAGTGGATATAACAGATGCTGCAACGGCGGACCTAATCAATACGTGGGTGAAAGAGCAAACGAATGAAAAAATTGAAGAAATAGTAGAGGCACCACTAGATGAACAATTGGTCTTGATGTTAACCAATGCGGTTTATTTTGATGGTGATTGGCAATATGAATTTGCAGAAGAATGGACAGTTGATGCCCCTTTTTACGGAAAGGAAGAAACAGAAGTGGCGATGATGAGTTTAGAAGAAGATTTATCCTATAAAGAGGAAGAATCGTTCGAAATGGTGCAACTTCCATATGGAGAAGGGGAAATGAGTATGTATGTCCTTTTACCAAAGGAAGGAACGACCTTACAAGAAGTACAAGATGGACTAAGTTATGAGTCATTTTCTTCCGTACGTAAAGAGATGAAACCGAAAAAGGGAACGGTGGAATTACCTAAATTTTCATTAACCGAGGAGTATGAATTAAACGATGCACTTATTCGATTGGGAATGGAAAAGGCATTTGACCATGAACACGCAAACTTTTCGAATATGACGACATCTGATGACCCGTTATGGATTGATTTTGTACAACATAAAACATTTTTAGAAGTAAACGAGCAAGGAACGGAAGCTGCTGCTGTAACAAATGTTGGGATTAAAACGATGTCAGCGGAGGATAGTGATACATTTTATATGCAAATGAATCGACCGTTTCAATTTTTCATAATGGAGGAGGAAACGGAAGCAATTTTATTTATAGGTGAAATACAATCATTAGCAAAATAGGGTATGAATAACCATTCATTTTATGGTAAGATGCATATAAGGGTTTGTGGAATGAATGGGGTGGATAGATGCTATTAAAAACAAATGCCAAAAGGGAAACGATTGGACAGGTGAGATTCATCCATAATTTCGTGTCATTAGGTCCTGTTCGCTTAAATGTGATCGTCTATGAAGTGGATGGTGTATTAATTGATACCGGGTCGATAAAAGTCATCCGTTTTTTACAACCGTTTTTTGAAGAAGTTCAAGCAGAACAAGTCGTTATTACGCATTCTCATGAAGATCACACAGGTGGAGCAGCATTTATTCAACAAAAATATGGGATACCGATATATATGAACGAAAAATCGATTGCACATTGTAAGGAAAAAGCGACATACCCACTATATAGAAAAGTATTTTGGGGTAAACGCCCACCTTTTGAAGCGAAACCAATCGATGATACATTTACGTCCCGAACAGCTCATTGGCAAGTGATCCATACACCTGGACATGCTGCTGATCATCTATCATTTTTAAATGAGCAAACAGGTCAATTATTTTCTGGTGATCTGTATGTACATCCTGAAACAAAAGTTATTTTGCAAGAAGAGAGCATTCCGACGATTATTCAGTCGATCAAACGAATTTTGCAATATGATTTTAAGGAAATGTTCTGTTGTCATGCTGGTTATGTAGCAAATGGTCGAGAAGCATTTGAACAAAAGTTGCGGTATTTAGAAAATTTACAAGGGAAAGTGTTAACATTACATGAAAAAGGGAGTAGTGTAAAAGAGATCCAACAACGCATTTTCACAAAAAGTTATCCGATTACAAAGTTATCCTTAGGTGAATGGGATAGCAAGCATATTATTACATCTATTATTCAAGATGCAAAAAGAGGTTAAGACATAAGAAATGTAAAACATGCCACACGAATCATCATCGTTATAGAAATATGCTCTCCTTCTAGTGAACAGGGCGGTTAAGAATCTCAGTTAGATTCATCTATTCGTATCAATGTAAATATGTTGGCCAGTGGGAGCTTAGCATATTTCTTCTGTTTAACTTTATGAGTGATGTATGTTTCCAATTTGTTGTACGTTACGTCTTAACCTCTAATTTAATATGTTTTATTGTTTATCAAGCAAGTCTTTTAAAGAGAAATCAACTTCTTTATTTGTAGATTCTTCATAGCCTTGCATATATTTAATACGACGTTGTGCAGAAGCTGCTGATACTTGTTCATCCGCATGGTAAGAAGAACGAACAAGTGGGCCAGATTTACAATGTTTAAATCCTTTTGCCAATGCAATTTCTTCTAATTCCTTAAACTCATCAGGGTGATAATATCTTTCTACATCTAAATGATTCTTTGTCGGTTGTAAATATTGTCCAATCGTTAAAATATCTACATTATGTGCAAGTAGGTCATCCATTGCTTCTAAAATTTCTTCTTTTGTTTCACCAAGACCAACCATCATACTTGATTTTGTCGGTGTATCAGGAGCGATTTCTTTCACACGTTTTAATAATTCTAACGAACGATCGTATTTTGCAATAGCACGTACACGTTTCGTTAAGCGACGAACTGTTTCAATATTATGGTTGAAAATGTCTGGTCCAGATGACATTAACTCATGCAAACTTTCATAATCACCTTTCATATCTGAAGGTAAAATTTCAATCGTCGTTCCAGGATTCTTTTTTCGTACTTGTCGAACTGTTTCAGCAAATACAGCTGCCCCACCATCTTTTAAGTCATCACGCGCTACAGCCGTAATAACAACGTGTTTTAAGCCCATCACTTTTACAGAATCGGCAACACGTTCAGGCTCACCCCAGTCTAATTCATTCGGTAATCCTGTTTTAACAGCACAGAAACGACAACCACGTGTACAAGTATCTCCTAGAATCATAAAGGTAGCTGTCTGTCTTTCACTCCAACATTCATGTAAATTCGGACAGCGTGCTTCTTCACAAACTGTATTTAAGCGTTTTTCACGCATTAATTTTTTTAATCCTTTGTATGAATCTGAAGTGTTAATTTTGATTTTTAACCATTCTGGTTTACGCAAATATTGTTGCTCTTTCGCCATGATTAAATGCTCCTCATCGATTTTTTAAGTTTGAAATTCCATTCATCCGTACGGTATTTAGTTTCGACTAAATGTTCCACATATTTCCACTGATCTTCATTTAATTGAAATGTTTCAGTTTGAATATTCAATGCATGTTCAAATCCTTGTAAAAATGCATCGCGCATCATCTCATATGTGTGCGTTTTTCCGGTAATGTCATTTATGCTTGTCGCCTTATGTTTAAAAGCTTGCTTTTGACGCTCTTTTACCTTTTCGTTTGGGTAATTAAAGAGATCAAACAACATATCAAGATCAAAACTCATTGGGATGGAACCGTGTTGTAGCAATACACCGTTTTTTCTCGTTTGTGCATTTCCAGATATTTTTTTCCCGTCCACTAACATTTCATAAATGGCTGGTTGTTCGAAACAAACATCAGACCGCTGACGTTTCGCCTCTTCCTCTGGTACAGCAAATTCCGCATTGACACCTAATAGTTGGTAGCCTTCCAATAATCCTTTGGATAAAACATAATATGCTTCATTAATAGAACTGGGAATTTTTGGATGTTCTTCACTAACGATAATACTATATGTAATTTCATCGTCATGTAAAACTGCACTTCCGCCTGTTAGACGACGAACAAAATCACACCCGTGTTTCTTTACGGCATCGAAATCAATTGCTTTTTCAGCTTTTTGAAAATGACCTAATGTTAAACTAGGATTTTTCCAACCGTAAAAGCGTAGAGTCGGTTGAATGATACCTTCTGCATGGAATTGAAGTAATGCTTCATCAATTGCCATATTTGTTGCGGCATCATGATAACCAGTATCTAATATGTACCACTTTTCTTGCAAAAAATCACCCCGTTTGAAGATATTGACTATTTGTATTAACAATTGAGTATAATAAGAATTTTTTATCAAACTATTTCTATTTTAGTATATTATAGACTAAAAAACAAAAGAATGAATTAACTCTAAAGAATCTGAAAAAATAGTTACTAATAGGAACGTATTTGTGGATAAAACCTTATTTTATCGTGCTTATGGGGATAAAATGTATATTTATCCACAAAACCATTAGTTTATCCACAGCATTTCATACACAACGAAAAACATTGAACTTATCATGTTTCTTTAATCTGTCCACAAACTTGTGCATAACCCTGTTGATAACTGTGGAAAATAGAAATATCATTCATAGAAATGAGCGTGACGATTGTACGAAATGTGCAAAAACAGATGAGCTTTTATTAGATTAAAAGAATTGTGTTAACACGGATTACTATATAAAAATTGACTTAGTTCAAGCTGAAATACGAAAATGTACGCGATAAAACAAAAGAAATGTACGAGCACTTCTCTAGGGGACAAAGCCTAAAATAGGCATCGTTGTTTCCTTGTAAGAAGTGCAAGTACATTTCTAAAGTGTTCGTATAAAATAAATGGTTCGTATTTCGAATATCTTTTCTAACTATTATTCTAAACTTAATAATGAATTAAGCAACATCACTTTCTTGTCTCGTTTCATATTTACGTTTGAACATAACGACGAAATAAGAAATAGTTAATCCGACAAATAATGCAGTAAAGCCTAATAAAATTCCTGCATTTTGCCACATAACAGAGAATTCTCCACTTGAAATAACTGCTTTGAACCCTGCTACGGAGTATGTCATCGGTAGTAATAAGTTAATTGGCTGTAACATTTTTGGAATTAATTCTAATGGGAATGTTCCCGCGCTTGTTGTTAATTGTAAAATTAAAATGATGATCGCAATGAAACGACCAGGATCTTCTAAACAAGTAACAAAGAATTGAATTAAAGTAATGAATGTTAAGCTCGTAATAATCGCGAATAATAAGAATAATGGTACGCTTTGTACTTCTAATTTTAACCCGATTAATAAAATACCACTCGCAATTAATGCTTGTAGCACACCGACTATAGCTAATACAGAGAATTTAGTAAGGAACCAATGGAAACCATTTCTTGGGGTAGATGCTGGTTCACGTAATGGATATACGATAGATAATAATAATGCTCCGACAAATAATCCTAATGATAAGAAGTAAGGAGCAAACCCTGTTCCATAATTTGGTACTTCATTGATTTTATTGTTTTTTACATCCACAGGAGTTGCCATCATATTATACGTTTTTTCATCTGTGTCGATGTCATTTGCTTCTTTGGCTGCATCGTTCATTTCATCTTTAAATTCAGTTGTTCCGTCGACAAGTTCATCCATACCATCGACAAGTTCATCTGAACCTTCAGCAAGTTGCTCTGTTCCATCTGCTAATTGGAAAGAACCATCTTCTAATTGACGTAATCCACCAAGTAAAGTATTCGTACCAGCTACTAAATCAGCAACACCATCATTGGCTTCACCGAATTTGCTTGAGAATTCGCCCATGTTTTTGACGTATTCATTTTGTCCTGCAGCAAGTTGGTTGGACCCAGCTTGTAATTCAGAGGCACCTTCAGATAATGCTCCGACTCCTTCTGCTAAAGCCTTTTGACCGTCATTAACTGCTTTTACGCCACCTTTAAGTTCGTTAAACGCTGGATCGACAGCTGTTTTTAGTTCTGTTTCTAAATTTTTTGTCGCACCAGTTAATCCTTTGTTTACTTCCGTAGAGTATTGTGTGAAACCATCTTCAATACCAGCAATTAAATCATCAATGACATCTAATTCTGCCATTTTACTATCAATTTTCGGTTTGATTTTCTCCGCAATTTCTTCTTGGGAAGGCATTTTTTGTTGTATGCTAGCATTTACTTGCTCATCAATACTGTTTACGACCTCTTCTGGTGAAGGAGGTTGGTTCTTAATGATTGTTATAACATCAGTAACAAGATCTTCATCAACATCTTTTTCTATTAACATTTTTGCAATCGCATCTGCTTGAGCGGTTTGTGCATTGATCATCTCGTTGGCAATCATTTGAGAGATTTCTATCGTCTCGATACTTCCACCAAGTTCCGCTAACACACCTTCAGCGATTGTGTCACTAATTGCTTGTGAGTCGATTGATCCTACTCCATCTTTAATTCCAGATGTAATGCCATTTTCGAGTTCTTTTAATCCTTCATTCATTGCTTTTGTACTAGCATTTAATTTTGTGTTAATTTCTTTTGCTATTTCTTTCGGTAATTCTTTTTGCATTTTATTTACGCCTGCTTGTAATTCCTCTGTCCCACTAATTAATGAAGGGATGTTCGCATCTAATTGGCCAATCCCATCTTTAGCGGTTTTCACTCCAGCGGCGAGATCTGCAGTTCCTTGTTCCACCTCTTTAGAGGCACTAAATAAAGCATTGGAGCCTTCACCTAGTTGGTTCATTCCATCTTTTAATGTGTTCGTACCATCTGCTAATTCTGCTCCACCGTCAGCTGCAGTTTCCATCCCATCTGTAAATTCGATCGTTTTTTCAGCAAGCACATGTAAATTATCCATTATGGTTGTAGATCCATCTTGTAACTTTTCGGCACCTTCATGTAATTCTTCTGTTGCATCACTTGCTTCATCTAAACCTTCAGCGACTTCATCAATTTTTTCAAAGATTGTTTCAGCATATGTTTCCGTAACCTTTTCCTGTAAAGCTTCTTTTATTTGTAACATAGCTGTTTCTCCAATTTGGGAAGCGAGGAAGTTATAACTTTCGTTCGGAATATAGCGTATATTTAATTTTTTCGGTTCATCGTCCATTAATGTTGTTGCATTTTTAGAAAAATCTGTTGGGATTTCAATTAAAATATAATATTCTTCATCATTTAACCCACGATGTCCTTCCGCCTTATCGACGACGTGGAAATTAAATGTCCCATCATCTTCTAAATTTTCGATGAGTTCCTTACCAAGTTCTAAAGTTTCCCCATCTTCGACTGCCCCTTCATCTTCATTGACGACAGCAATTGGTAAATCATCTAAATGGTCATATGGGTCCCAAAACGCCCATAAAAACATACCGGCATACAATATTGGTACGGCAATTACTGCAACTACCGCAATAAGTAATTTATGTTCCTTAAAAAGTTGTGCAAATTCATTTATAATTCCTTTCACGCACAAGCCCTCCTAAATAATTAATAATAAATGACTGAATTAACCATCCGGTCATTTTGCTATAAAAATAAATGACCGAAACGACCATGTAGTCATTTGATGTCAAAATGATGGATCACCTCATTTTATGTAAGAGATAATCCTTTAAAAATATACAAATCAAATAAATTCGCTATTTCCTCTTCGTTAAGTGGTTCTCTTTGTTTTTCCCAATCAAAAATTAGTGCAACATATAGTTTTAATAAGACGAATGCTGTAATTTCTGGGTCGCATTTTTTTATGGCGCCATTTTCAATTGCTCGAACAATTTTTTCCTGAATAAAGCAAAGAATGGACTGTTCGACTTTGCGCATCATTTCTTGCACAACCGGTGTTCCAATATCTCTTTCTTCTTGGAAAAGTTTAATCGTTAATTGGTGTTCCATGCGGTATTCCAACATTTTATAAATAGCATGATGTACATTTTCTTGGAAAGGTTTATTCGATTTAATTACTAAAGAAGCTTCATGCTCCATATCTGAAATTAATGTCGTAATAATTTGATCGAATAATTCCTCTTTGTTTTTAAAGAAATTATAAATTGTACCTTTACCGACATTTGCTAATTTAGCAACTTGATCCATCGTTGTCGCTTTATACCCATATAAAGAGAACGATTTTGTAGCAGCCTCTAGAATTTGTGTTCGACGATCGATTGCTCTCTACTCCTTTTTTCACATATAATTGACCGAATGAACGAATTAGTCATTTGTGACATAAAGTAATATAACATAAGAAAAAGTGAAATGCAATACATGAGAGAAAATAATACTTATTTGAAAATTAGAAATAATTGATAATTAATTGTTGGAAGCGTTATAATGTTTTTTAATAGGAAGGGAGAGATTGCAGTGCCAATAAATATACCTGAAGGCTTACCAGCGCGAAAAAGACTAAAACAAGAGAAAATTTTCGTGATGGATGAGGATCGTGCACGTACACAAGATATTCGACCATTAAATATCGTTATTTTAAATTTAATGCCAGAAAAAGAGAAAACAGAATTACAATTATTACGTTTATTAGGAAACACACCGTTACAAGTAAATATTACATTTTTACATACAGCGACACATATTTCAAAAAATGTAAGCAAATCTCATTTAGATACTTTTTATTCCACATTTACAGATATAAAGGATAAACGGTTTGATGGGATGATTATTACTGGTGCACCAATTGAACATTTACAATTTGAAGATGTTAATTATTGGGAAGAACTAGTTGACATTATGGAATGGACGAAAACAAATGTCGTATCCGTATTCCATATATGTTGGGGAGCTCAAGCTGCCCTTTATCATCATTACGGCATTGATAAGTATGAATTACCGAAAAAATGTTCAGGTATTTTCCAACATAAAGTATTAGATCCGACTGTAAAATTAGTACAAGGGTTTGAAGATGTATTTAATGCACCACATTCTCGGTATACAGCAAATGCTATAGAACAAATAGAAAAGCATCCAGATTTACAAATTTTGGCCGTGTCAGAGGATGCAGGATTATTTTTAATTAAATCAAAAGATAGTAAACATATTATGGTGACAGGACATTTAGAATATGATGCAACAACTTTACGTGATGAATATGAGCGAGATGTTGCGAAAGGATTAGCTGTCGATATGCCTGAAAATTACTTCCCGAATAATGATTCTGCTAGGGAGCCATTAAATACGTGGCGTGCACATACACATTTACTTTTTTCTAACTGGTTAAACTATTATGTTTACCAAGAAACACCTTTTACATGGGTAAACGAATAAAAAGTTTATTTTTACGGTTTTAACTTTTTCATATAGGGTAAATATATAATATAAAGAGGAAAGGTTGATGAAAAAATGAGTATGGAAAAATTAATTGAAGGTTTAAACTTAGACTTATCCCATGAGTATGGAGCAGCGATTCAGTATACGTATAGCGCATCCGTTGTATCTGGATTATATCGTTCTGCATTAAAGCCATTTTTTGAAGAAGAAATTACAGATGAATTAGGACATGCATTATACTTATCAGAAAAAATTAAATCATTAGGTGGAACACCGACAACAAAAGCTGCAGAGGTTCCACAGCCAACAGAGGTAAAAGATTTATTAGAAGCCGTTTTACAAGCGGAGTCAGACACTGTCGTTCGTTATGAACAACGTAAAAAACAAGCGGAAGAATTAGGTTTAACAGAATTAGTTGTGCAGTTAGAAGATATGATTGCAGATGAAACACGTCATAAAGAAGAAGTTGAACGTTTACTAATGGACCCGCGCTTTAACGAGTAATTCGTGTAGGACATGTTTTTGTGTAATTGAAGGGAGTGGTAATGTTTATGAAAAATATATAAACATTACCGCTCTTTTATTGTGCAACATAAAAGGGAAAAATCTATTTATTTTTAATCATATTTAGTTATAATAAAGCATGCGAAATAGTTGACGTACGTTGATACCTCTAATATAATTAATATGAATTCGAGGTAATTAATAGGGAGTGATGAAAATGAAAGAATCGAAGGAACTTTCTTTAAAGTTATTTGTTGTATTGAGTCGAGCGATAGAAGCAGTAGAGAAAGCTGTAGCAAAAGACGCAAAGAGATACAACTTAAACTTAACCGAATTTGGTGTTCTGGAATTTTTATTCCACAAAGGGGAACAACCTATCCAAATTATCGGTAAAAAAGTATTACTTGCAAGCAGTAGTATTACGTATGTCGTTGATAAATTAGAAAAGAAAGAATTGATTGAAAGGGTTGCCTGTCCGAAAGATCGTCGTGTCACATATGCTCGTCTAACAGATAAAGGAAAAACATTAATGGAAGAAATTTTTCCATTACATGAAGAAGCGATGGCACATATTTTTTCTGAATTATCCAATGATGAAAAAGCCGAAGCGATTCGTTTAGTAAAGAAAATTGGATTGTTTGCAGAAACAATCTAATTTTTCCTCGCCTACTTATCTCTAATTCGATTAATATGAAACAATATAAAGGGAGATTGAATTATTTATGTCACAAACAAAATTAACAATCGTTTATTATAGCCAAACTGGTACAAACTATCAAATGGCCAAATGGGCAGAAGAAGGGGCAAAAGAATTGGGTGCGGACGTACGTGTTGTGAAAACACCTGAACTAGCACCTCAAACAGTAATTGATGGAAAAACTGAATGGAAGGCACATGTAGAGGCTACGAAAGATGTACCAGAAGTGACTTCAGATGATATAGAGTGGGCAGATGCTATAATCTTTAGTACTCCAACACGTTTTGGAGCGATGGCAGCACAAATGAAGCAATTTTTAGATACTCAAGGTGGATTATGGGCAACTGGAAAAACAGTTAATAAAGTGGTTAGTGCAATGGCTTCAGCTGGAAACGCACATGGTGGTCAAGAAGCGACGATTTTATCGTTATACACTTCCATGTTCCACTGGGGAGCAATTGTTGCAGCACCAGGATATGCTGATCCATCAATGTTTACATCAGGTGGGAACCCATATGGGGTAAGTGTAACGGTTGATGGAGAAGGTAATATGGTGGAAGACGTGGAAGCGGCAGTGAAATATCAAGCGAAACGTACAGTAGAAATAGCATCAAAATTACAATAATGATTTGGTTGAAGTATAGACGTATCGTGCAGGTCGTCTTTACTTCAGCCTTTTTTTATAGGAGGGTGAGCAATGATTTCGATTGATCCAAAAGACCGAACAGAAAGAGAAAATTATAAATTGCTTATTGGTAGTGTCACACCGAGGCCGATTGCATTTGTAACGACAGAAAACCGTTATACAAATGAAGTAAATGGTGCTCCATTTAGTTTTTTTAATATCGTTTCATCTGCACCACCGATGATTTCTGTGGCCGTACAGCGTAAAAACGGGGAAATGAAAGACACTGCATATCATATTCAAGCTGAAAAGGAATTTGTTGTCCATGTCGTTGATGAAGACAATGTGGAAAAGGTAAATAAAACAGCCGCAAATTTACCGCGACAAGAAAGTGAAATTACACATGCAGGATTTCAATTAATTAATAGTGATCTCATTCAAACACGTGGTATCAAAGAGGCAAAAATTCGTTTTGAATGTAAATTATTTGATCTATTAACTTTTGAAAATGAAGGGAAACCGGCAACAGATTTCATTATTGGAGAAGTTGTTCGTTTCCATATTGATGAGTCGATTTATAATGATGGAAAGATTATGTACGAACCATTACGTGCGGTAAGTAGGCTTGCAGGAAATGATTATGCCACAATTGGTGATATTATGACGATTGAAAGGCCCGATTAAAAGTTTGGACATGCGTCCTATAAAGTACGCATGTCCAAATCTTTTTATGCATTGAAAACCACTGGCTCTGCTGGGGTTTCCGGATAGCTTTTAGCATATGCTCCTATCATGATAAAGTTCGAAGTTGCAAGAATGCGACCCGAAGTTGCAAGAATACGACCCGAAGTTGCAAGAATGCGACCCGAAGTTGCAAGAATACGACTCGAAGTTGCAAGAATACGACTCGGAGTTGCAAGAATACGACCCGAAGTTGCAAGAATGTGGCTCGGAGTTGCAAGAATACGCCCCGAAGTTGCAAGAATACGCCCCGAAGTTGCAAGAATGTGGCTCGAAGTTGCAAGAATAC
>DXHX01000019.1 GCA_019113205.1 Candidatus Pseudogracilibacillus intestinigallinarum
GATACACATCGTTTCGTTGATCACGGATATATCGTCATCATTCAAGATGTTCGTGGACGTTTTGCATCTGAAGGTACATTTTCGATGTTTACGAACGAAGCGAAAGATGGATATGATACGATTGAATGGGCAGCTCACTTACCATACTCGAATGGAAACGTCGGGATGTTTGGCCTTTCTTATTATGGATACACACAATTATTAGCTGCAACAGAAAAAGCGCCACATTTGAAGGCAATTTTTCCTGCCCAAACATTAAACGATAGTAGATCAGGTGCGACATATCAAAACGGTGCCTTTCTAGTCGGCTTGTTTCAATCGCTCATTTTAGGTACATTCGTGCCAGACTTATTAAAACGAACATATAAGGATGACCTAGCAACATATTATCGTATGATGCAAAAATGGGCACAAGAAGTCGACCAAATTGAGAAATGGTATGAAACAAAACCTATCAAAGATTGGTCTATTTTAAAAGAGTTCGGTTTAGAAGGTGATTTTCTCGACATGATCACACATGAATTAGACGATGAGGCATTTTGGGAAACATATAGCTTATTAGAGAAATACCCGAACATACAAGTTCCTGCGTATCATCTTGCTGGTTGGTATGATTGCTTTTTATATAGTACGATTGAAAACTTTAAAAATATGCGTGCTAAAACTGATTATATGCAAAAATTAGTGATTGGACCGTGGGCACATGGTAATTTTGGACATGTGATTGGGGACCGTTCATTTGGCATGAGTGCGTCCGAACATTTCATCGATTTAAAAGAAGATTTAACTGCATTACATATCCGTTGGTTTGATCATTGGTTAAAGAATGAAGATAAAGGTTTCGCAGAAGAAGCTGCAGTTAAAATTTTCACTATGGGTGTGAATCAATGGCAAGAAGCTGATGAATGGCCTCTACCGAATACCGCCTATACACCGTTTTATTTACATAGTAATGGAAAAGCAAATACACGTTTTGGTGACGGTCAATTGACCATGGAAAAACCAGAGAATGACCAGAAACATGTCGATCAATTTGTATACGATCCAACGAATCCTGTTCCAACAACTGGTGGTGGCACACTATATGAAGGAGTGGCAGTTGAGGGACCATACGATCAACGCACGGTAGAAGAACGTGAAGATGTGTTAGTGTATACCTCAGATGTCCTTGACGCACCGTTAGAAGTAACTGGACCTGTTTCCGTAAAACTGTGGGCAAAAACAGATGCAAAAGATACAGACTTCACAGCAAAATTAGTCGATGTTGCCCCAGATGGAACAGCTTATAATTTAACCGATGGCATCATTCGCGCTCGATATCGTCATGGTAATGAAAAAGCAGGTGATGTGGACGGTGAAATTATTCCATATGAAATAAACTTGTGGGCGACGAGTAATGTTTTCAAACGTGGTCATCG
This sequence comes from Candidatus Pseudogracilibacillus intestinigallinarum, assembly GCA_019113205.1. Taxonomy (GTDB): domain Bacteria; phylum Bacillota; class Bacilli; order Bacillales; family Amphibacillaceae; genus Pseudogracilibacillus; species Pseudogracilibacillus intestinigallinarum. Next base: position 1,419 of record DXHX01000019.1, read on the forward strand.
CATTCGCGTCGAAATTTCATCAAGTAATTTCCCACGTTTTGATGTAAATCCGAATACGGGTGAAACTGTGATCCATTCAGATGATATGCAGACAGCGACACAAACAATTTATCATAATGAAACATATCCATCACATATTATGTTACCAGTTATCCCGAACGTAAAATAATATAAATGAACATTATAGTAGTATCGATATGCACCCCTTTTGTTTAACGAAAGGGGTGCTTTTTCCTATTGTTTACGTCATCGTCTGTTTCATTTTATTTGCTACGATAATAATGATCGGTGTGCCAATAATTGTCGGCGTTATCCAAAAGAAGACGGGCGATAAATTAGAAAAAAGTGGTTGCTCCGAAATATTTACTACAAGGACTGCAGTGACAATACCGATATAGGAACCGATCATGCCTGCAATATGTCGAACAATCCAATTTTTTCTTCGTCTTTTTCCTGCCATATAACCGAATAAAGCAAAACAATATGAAAAAATCGCAATATAAAATAAATAAGATGATGCCTCCCAATGGATGATGGACGTGACAATAGCTGAAATAAACACTACTACATAGGAAGTATGATAGATCTCCCCTAAATACGTATGCCAACCACGGCGCTTTTTTACAAATACTGCCATAAGGCCAACGAGCAAACAAATACTCCCAGATACAATATGTAATACGATAAACAAACTAAATACAGTCATTGTTTTCTCCTTTATATTTTTTAAATGAACGGGTTAACTCCAGAAATCGTTTCGTCATTTAAAGGAAACGATTGTACCTTAATTTTCTTTTAGAAACTTTAAACCTTTACAAGCTTATCCTACAAGCTAGTTTTTTTGTGACTTCGATGATTTGATTAAGAATTAAGTCATCATCTGTTTTATATTAATTTTTCCGTAAAATTTTCTCCAGTGTTTTTCCTTTGGCCAATTCATCAATTAATTTATCTAAATAACGAATTTCCTGCATCAACGGTTCCTCAATCTCTTCCACGCGAACCCCACAAATGACTCCCTTAATAAGTGTTCTCGCCTCATTCATTTCCGGTGCATGTGCAAAAAACGTTTCAAAATCTGTTTGTTTATCAAGTTCTGTTTCAAGCTGTTCCTGACTATAACCTGTCAACCATCGAATGATTTCATCTACTTCTTCCTTTGTCCGGCCTTTTTTCTCCGCCTTCGTTATATAATGCGGATACACGCTCGCAAAACTCATCGTATAAATTTTATGTTTTTTCATTTAAACTCCTCCATTCATTCGTCGCTAAAATATTCAATGATAATCGTTCAGCTTTGTTGCAATTTTTTCTATATTGATCATTTGTAATTATTTTTAGTATAGCATTATTTTATTGTATCGCTATATAAATGTGGGAGCAAATTCTCACTGACGAACGCACGCAGTGGATCGTACAAAAAATCCCGTCACCGTATGTAAGATGACAGGATTTTTTTGCATGGAAAAGCATACATTCAGCTAGATTTTAGTAATCTCGTATTAGATTACTTGGCACATACTTGGCACGAAACATTTTTCAGCAAAAAAACCCTCATCACAAACTTTACTGTGACAAGGGTTTTCGTGTTTTAACCGATCGAACCTTCCATCTCGAACTTAATTAGGCGGTTCATTTCTACTGCATATTCCATTGGTAATTCTCTTGTGAACGGCTCGATGAAGCCCATGACGATCATATCTGTTGCTTCTTGTTCTTCCAGTCCTCTACTCATTAAGTAGAATAACTGTTCTTCAGAAACTTTTGATACTTTCGCTTCGTGTTCAAGAGAAATATTGTCATTTAAGATTTCGTTGTACGGAATCGTATCTGACGTTGAAATATTATCTAAGATTAACGTATCACACTCAATATTCGCGCGTGCTCCTTCTGCTTTACGTCCGAAATGAACGATACCGCGGTACGATACTTTTCCACCATCTTTTGAAATAGACTTCGAAACGATGGAAGAAGAAGTATTCGGTGCTAAGTGGTACATTTTTGCACCAGCATCTTGGTGCTGACCTTTTCCAGCTAAAGCGATGGAAATTGTCACACCACGTGCACCTTCTCCACGTAATAAAACAGATGGGTATTTCATCGTTAATTTCGACCCCATATTACCGTCAATCCACTCCATTGAACCGTTCGCTTCCACCGTTGCACGTTTTGTAACTAAGTTGTACACGTTGTTCGCCCAGTTTTGGATTGTTGTATAACGGCATGTAGCATCTTTTTTAACGAAAATTTCTACAACCGCACTGTGTAATGAGTTTGTCGTATATGTCGGAGCTGTACATCCTTCCACATAGTGTACAGATGCACCTTCGTCCACGATAATAAGTGTTCTTTCAAATTGTCCCATATTTTCAGAGTTAATACGGAAGTATGCTTGTAAAGGTACTTTCGCTTCTACCCCTTTTGGTACGTAGATGAAAGATCCACCAGACCAAACTGCTGTGTTTAATGCAGCAAATTTATTGTCTGAAGCTGGTACAACTTTTCCGAAATACTCTTTAAAATATTGTTCATGCTCTTGTAAAGCTGTATCCGTATCTGAGAAGATTACTCCTAATTTCTCTAAATCTTCTTCTAAGCTTTGGTATACTACTTCAGATTCGTACTGAGCAGAAACCCCAGCTAAATATTTTTGCTCTGCCTCAGGAATTCCTAATGCGTCAAACGTACGTTTAATTTCATCAGGTACTTCATCCCAAGTTCTTCCTTGTTGTTCCGTTGGTTTCACGTAGTAAACAATTTCATCAAAATCTAACTCAGATAAGTCTCCACCCCATTGAGGCATCGGTTTAGAGTAGAAAATGTCTAATGCTTTTAGACGTTCTTCTAACATCCATTCAGGTTCGTTTTTCATTCGTGAAATTTCTTCCACGACAGCTTTCGTTAACCCTCTTTCCGTACGGAACACCGAAACGTCTTTATCTTGGAAACCGTATTTATATTCACCAATATCAGGTACATTTTTAGCCACGTAAAAAACCTCCTTAAAGTTTTTACTTTTTGTGTACTCGTTCCATCGCTTTCCATGCTAATGTTGCACATTTAATACGCGCTGGAAAATTCGAGACACCTTGTAATGCTTCAATATCTTCTAATCCAAAATCATCAAAATCTATGTCTTTCCCAAGCATCATTTGTGAAAATAGCTCCGACATTGCGAGCGCTTCTTCGACAGTTTTTCCTTTAATCGCTTGAGTCATCATCGATGCAGAAGCAAGACTGATCGAGCAACCTTCTCCTGTAAACTTAACGTCCTCTACGATATCGCCATCAAGTTTAAACTGAAGAAAAATTCTATCTCCACAAGTTGGGTTATTCATTTCTACCGTTAAAGATTCGTCTTCAAAAGTGCCACGATTACGCGGATGTTTGTAATGATCCATAATCACTTGGCGATAGAGTGTGTCTAAATCAAAATGAGACATTTCCGAAATACTCCTTTGTTTTCAAAAGACCTTCCACTAAACGGTCGACTTCTTCTTCTGTATTGTATAAGTACATGCTCGCTCTCGCTGTAGCAGATACTTGTAATTCTTTCATTAATACTTGTGCACAGTGGTGACCAGCACGAATCGCAATTCCTTCTGTATCAAGCACTGTTGAAACGTCATGTGGATGGACTTCATCTAGATTAAATGTTACGAGTGATGCTCGTTTTCTCGGTCCATAAATTGTTAATCCGTCAATATTACTTAATGCATCGTACGCGTAATTTGCAATATGTTCTTCATATGCAGCGATTTCGTCTAATCCAATTTCTTCAAGAAAATCAATTGCTGCACCAAGACCGACTGCTCCAGCAATGATTGGTGTTCCACCTTCAAATTTCCAAGGTAGCTCTTTCCATGTTGAATCGTATTTTTCAACGAAGTCAATCATTTCTCCACCGAATTCTACTGGTTCCATAGCATTTAGTAAATCCTCTTTCCCATATAATACCCCTATTCCAGTCGGAGCACACATTTTATGGCCACTAAATGTATAAAAATCACAATCTAAATCTTGGACGTCAATTTTCATATGTGGAGCACTTTGTGCACCATCTACGACAATGACTGCTCCATTTTCATGCGCGATCTTCGCAATTTCTTTTACTGGATTAATCGTTCCAAGAACATTTGATACGTGAGCGATTGCAACGATTTTCGTTTGATTTGTTACCGTGTTTCGGACATCTTCTAATGTAATTGTTCCATCTTCTTGCAATGGAATATACTTTAACGTTGCACCTTTTATTTTTGCTACTTGCTGCCACGGAATGATGTTACTATGGTGTTCCATCGGCGTAATGACGATTTCGTCCCCTTCATTTACATTCGCTAAGCCATAGCTTTGTGCTACGATATTTAGTCCTGTCGTCGTTCCACGGTTAAATATAATTTCTGACGTGCTTTTTGCATTAATAAAGCGACGTGTTTTCTCACGTGCTCCTTCATAAAGGTCTGTCGCACGTGAACCTAATGTATGAACGCCACGGTGAACGTTCGAGTTCGTAGTTCGATAATAATGATCAACTGCTTCAATAACAGATATTGGCTTTTGTGATGTTGCCGATGAATCAAGGTATACTAGTGGATGTCCATTAACTTCTTGATCTAAAACTGGAAACTGCTCACGAATCGCTCGAATATCCATTATTTAATCTTCCCTTCAATTAACTGTGTTAACTGATTTTTAATCGTTTCGATTGGTAATTCTGCTACTACTGGTGCCATGAATCCGTGAATGATTAAACGCTCCGCGTCTGCACGAGAGATTCCGCGGCTCTGTAAGTAGTATAATTGCATTTCATCAATACGACCAACAGATGCAGCGTGACCTGCCGTTACATCATCTTCATCGATTAAAAGAATTGGGTTTGCATCTCCTCGAGCGTCTGCACTTAACATTAATACACGTGATTCCTGTTCAGCGTTCGCGCGAGTAGCTCCGTTATAAATTTTTCCGATAGCGTTAAAGATTGCAGTCGTTGCCCCGTTTAACACTCCACGTTGTGAGATTTGACCATCTGTATCTAAGCCAAAGTGTACTGTTTTCGCTGTGAAGTTCTGGATGTTCTTACCAGTACCAACTGTTACAGTACGTAAGTTTGAAACAGATCCATCTCCTTCTAAATGAGTAGCGTTTTCTGACACTGTATTTCCTTCGTTCATCTGTCCTAAAGCCCAATCAATTGTTGCTTGAGCTCCAGTTACTCCACGACGGTTTACATACGTTGTTGTTCCGTTTGCAAAGTGGTCTACAGCTCCGAATGATACGTATGCATTTGCACCCGCATATACTTCTGCAATAACATTCGCTACCGTTTCTTCCTCTTCGTTGGAAGAAATGTAGTTTTCCACATATGTCACTTCAGCATCATCTTCAGCTACAACAATGACATGATTAAATAATGCTGTTTCATTATCTTCTTGCCAAAAAATTGTTTGAAGTGGTGTGTCGATTTTTACGCCTTTTGGAACGTAAATGAATGCTCCACCGTTCATTAATGCAGCATGTAAAGCAGTTAATTTATGCTCATCAACTGTTACTGCATTTGTCATATAATATTTTTTCACTAATGCTTCATGTTCTTGAAGTGCTGTGAAAATATCTGTAAAAATAACGCCTTTATTTTTTAAGTCGTCATTTATTGAATTGAACGCAACTGTTTCATTGCGTAAAATTAAAATATTTTCAGGTCTGTTCTCTTGGTCAATAAATGCTTCTAATGTTTCAGGTAGTTCTGATAAAGAAGCAATTTTTTCTCCTTGAGCACGATGTTTGAATTGTAAGAAATTCCATCTATTAATATTCGTTTTGTCTGGCTTAGGCATTTCGATTGAGCTCGCTAAGTCTAATCCTTCTAAACGAAGTTCAGTCATCCAATTTGGTTCGTTAAATTCTTTTGAAAAATTTTCAACATAGTCTTTATCGAATGGTATTTGAGTTACTGTAGTCATTGAACTATCCCTCCTAACGATTAAGCGTTTTGTCCAACAGTTTCGTCTTCAATCCCTAATTCTTCTTTAATCCACTCATATCCGTCTTTCTCTAAGCGCTCAGCTAATTCTACGCCACCTGATTTCACGATACGTCCTTGCATAATAACGTGTACGTAATCTGGTTCGATGTAGTTTAATAAGCGTTGGTAGTGTGTAATAATTAAGCATCCGATATTTGATTCTTCACGAATTTTGTTTACTGCATCTGATACGATACGTAATGCGTCAATATCTAATCCAGAGTCAATCTCGTCTAATACTGCGATTGCTGGATTTAATAATTTCATTTGTAAAATTTCGTTACGTTTTTTCTCTCCACCTGAGAATCCTTCGTTTAAGTAACGTTGTGCCATGTTTTTGTCGATTTCTAATTCGTCTAGAGCACCGTCCATTTCTTTAATGAATTTCATTAGAGAAATTTCGTCTCCTTCTTCACGACGAGCGTTAATGGAAGAACGTAAGAAATCTGATGTCGTAACACCACTAATTTCGCTCGGGTACTGCATCGCTAAAAATAGACCTGCACGTGCACGCTCATCTACTTCCATTTCTAACACTTCTTCTCCGTTTAATAAAATGCTACCGCTTGTTACTTCATATGATGGGTGCCCCATAATTGCAGAAGCTAATGTTGACTTCCCTGTTCCGTTCGGCCCCATAATAGCGTGGAACTCACCGCTTTTTATCGTAAGAGTAATCCCTTTTAATATCTCTTTACCTTCAACTGAAACATGAAGATCTTTAATTTCTAAAGTATTTGTTGACATATAGATACCTCCACTACATGAATTTAATTTTTAGGTCATTTCAACCTATGTTTGATTCTCATTACAATATTAAACGATAGCGTGGCATTTTTCAAATGTTACGGTTTTAAAAACTATGTATTCTCTAAGTTTTTTCTCATTGAGTGATTGGATGAATCGTTGACTCACTCTATTTCCATTCTCATTTAAGTCCGTTTTATCAATAATAGTTATTATTTAATATTTATTTTTTTCGTTTGTTGTATTTATTTTTCGTTTGTGGGTGGGGGGTGGAATGCGTAGGTGCTCGGTTTTGGTTTTACTTACCGAAGTAG
>DXHX01000020.1 GCA_019113205.1 Candidatus Pseudogracilibacillus intestinigallinarum
CTTAAGAATGGTGAAATCTCGAATTCGAGGACGCAGGGGTGCTCTACCGTACTTGAAAACAGAAAAATCGCGAATTCAAGGACGCAAGGGCCAACTCTGCGTTCTCAAAAGCAAAAATATCCCGATTTAAAGTGCATAAACTAAGCGCGCTCTCTACTAAACAAAGAGGCTATACAATTCTATAATACAAAAAAACAAGAGCGTCCTTAAAATTCGGAATGAGCAATTTCCAAATTTTAAGGACGCTCTTATATTGTTAAAAGCAATTAAATTTTATGCCTTTTCCTCATCCCCCTATTTTAAATGACATGTCTCTCAGTTTTGCAATAATCATCATATTAACTTGCGACTACCAACGACGCCAATACGAACAACGTCATTACAAGCGGCGCCACTGCCAACAATATCAATACAAACTACTTTTGGAACAGTCCAAACTAATCCACTCAAAACCATGCACAAAGGATTGTCTTTATCAATAGTTACCGCAGAATCAAAAGAGCAGAATCAATTAATCGACGTTCGACAACGAGGACTTATAAAACAAGAAAAATAAATCGAGAAAAAGCTTGGCACAAAATAATAAGTTAGCTTGAATAGCGCTGGATACATATCGTAAGCAAGCACGCATCAAACATGATTAAAGTGATTATTTATCATGAATGATTTGTGTTTTCTAGATTATAGTTAACAAAAATTAAATCCCAAAGCTTTTCTTTATTTTCTTGTAACAGTGAACTTATGTTTATGTGCATGCTGATAGGTTGATAAAACAACACCGGAAACGATAAGAAGTGCTCCGAATAATTCTGTTCCCGTAATTGGTTTTGCTAGAATGATAAAACCAACAATCATTGCAACGAATGGTTCTAAATTTGTTAGTATCGAAGCTTTTGAAGCATCTACATTTCGAATATGATTGTTCCACATGAGATTTGCTAACCCGTGGACGATGATTGCCGTCACAATTAAAAATAGCCAAATATTGATCGTTGGCTCTAATAGTTGAGATCCGCTATTGGTGGAAATAAAAATAAATGGGATGGAAATAAATAACGCGATAATATTAGAATAAAGGGTGACCGTAAACGGGTCGATACGGCTACTAAGTAACCTTGTTATAATGATCATAATAGAAAAAGTTACCATTGTAAGAATGATCCATAATAACCCTTTATCTAATTGGATTTGAGTTAAATTACCATTTGTAACGACATAATAAATTCCCACCAATGCTACAACTGAGCCTAAAAGCATGCGAATTGTTATTTTCTCTTTTAGAAAAATTGCCGCCAAAAAGCCGGTTACAATGGGTGTCATTGCAAGAATTAATGCGGCAGTTGTTGGATCGGCAGTTGTTAAACCGTTGAAAAATGACCATTGGTTAACGAATATGCCGACACTTCCTAAAACGATGAGCAAAATAAAATCTTTTTTATAGCGTACTTTTTGTTTATAACGATAAAAAAGTGATAAACAAAGTAGAAAACTGACAATCATACATAATCGTAAACTCGTAACAAGAGCAGGTGAAAAATATTGAACTAATATCTTTCCGAAAACAAAATTACTTCCCCAAACAACTACACAAAAAGTGAGCCAAACATAAGATTTAAACATAAATAGCCTCCTTACACATTAAGTTAACCCTAGGAACGTTACATACCTAGAAAATTCATGATGTACAGATGTTAGGAGATTCAGTCTTAACAGTCGTTGCTTACAAAGAAAAAACTCCATGAAAAAAGGACCTTATTATCGCCCACATCATTCAGTACATACAAAATGATGTTGGAGTTCATAATGATCCAATTCCAGTTTATCTTAAATAGCTTAAAAATTAAAGGTCTAAAAAATTGTTATAAATTAAAAGGATTTCAGTGCCAGTTAAAACCTCACCTAACACAGTCGACTGAAATCCGATATTTGCTTTATCCTCTATCTTTTACACATTAGAAAATAAACTTCCACACGCCAATTACATCTAAAAAGACGATAATAATTGCAACAGGTGCAATGAATTTCATTAAAAATAGCCACGATGCGAAGAGTCTTTTGCCAATAGTGGATCCAGCACTCATCTCATCCCAAAGCACATTCTTCGGAATTTTAAAAGCAGCAAAAATAGCGATCATTAATGCACCAATTGGCATTAAAATATTCGATACTAAAAAGTCTGCAGCATCAAAAATGATATGGCCAAAAATCGTTATGTCACCAAGCATTCCGAAAGATAAAGCCGACGGAATTCCGACGATGAAAATAAGGATCCCTGTAATCCATGTAACTTTTTTTCTTTTCGTCGTATCTCCCTTTGTGACTGCGGCGACGATAATTTCTAACATCGAAAATGCTGATGTTAAGGTAGCGAATAAAAATAATAATAAAAACACAATTAAGAAAATAACCCCAAACGGCATTTGGTCAAAAACAGCTGGTAGGACGATGAATAATAATCCTGGTCCATCTGTCGGTTCAAAACCAAATGAAAAAACAGCAGGAAAAATAGCTAATCCAGCTAAAATAGAAATAAAGACGTTCATTAAAACAATCGTCGTTGCAGATTTTGGTAAATCTTCCTTTTTCGATAAGTATGAACTATAGGTAACCATAACGGACACCCCAACACTTATGGAGAAAAAGGACTGTCCTAAAGCGAATAAAATCGTATCAGAACTTAAATTTGAGAAGTCGGGATAAAAGAAAAATGATAACCCTTCTCCGATATTATCTAATGTTAGTGATCGAATAATTAAAATAATAAAAGCAACAAAAAGTGCGGGCATCATAATTTTGCTCGCCTTTTCAATCCCGTTTTGAATTCCACGGGCAACGACCCAAATGGTAATAATCATAAAGATGAACTGAGATAAAATAGCATAAGTAGGGTTGCTAATAAGTGTATTAAAAAGTTCCCCATAGCTATCTGAAGAAATGCCCGAAACATTTCCAAGCAATGCCTCAACCATATAAAGTAAAATCCATCCACCGACAACACTATAGAATGATAATAAAATAAAACATGTAATCATACCTAATAAACCGACAAGATACCATTTACTATGCGGTTTGAAAAATCGATATGCAGATATTGCATCTTTACCAGACCCGCGTCCAATAACGAATTCAGCTAATAGTATTGGTAAACCGATAAAAACTGTAAAAATTAAAAAGATTAGTAAAAAGATTCCTCCACCTGATTTACCCGCAATATAAGGGAATTTCCATATTGCACCTAAACCGATTGCAGAACCTGCTGTAGCTAAAATGAAGCCAAGTTTTGACGCCCATTGTTCAGACTGTTTCATTATATATTTCCTTTCTAATACGTTGATAAAAATAGATTATATCATGAATAGATTAAAACGATGAATGATTTCCTGTGAATTGAAAATAAATAAAATATTGCTAAAATTATGAAAACATAAGTGTCCACTATATCTTTATGGTATATTGATAACAGTATAAAATAGAGAAAGAAGGAACGCCATGAAACGGTATATGGGAGATGCGATGTTACTAATTACTGCATTTGTTTGGGGGAGTGGGTTTGTTGTAACAGCAATAGCTTTACAATATTTAACGGCTTATCAAGTAATGGCAGGAAGATTTATTTTAGCGACATTCATATTACTCATTATTTTTGGGTATAAATTTAAAAATTTTAATCTATCGATTGTATGGCGAGGAATCGTACTCGGGATTATTTTATATATATCATTTGCCCTGCAAACAGTTGGATTAGAGTATACGACTCCATCGAAAAACGCATTTATTACTGCAGTAAATGTCGTAGTCGTACCGATTATTGCTTTTTTTGCATTCCGAAGAGCGATCGACCGCCAAGAAGTAATTGCATCCATCCTTGCACTCATAGGGATTGGGTTTTTATCGTTACAAGGGTCGTTTACGATAAATTTAGGGGACTTTTTAACATTGCTCTGTGCAATAGGGTTTGCTTTTGACATCTTTTTTACAAATGTTTTTGTGCAAAAAGAAGATGCCCTTTCTTTGACGATTGTACAGTTTATGACAGCGTCGTGTATCGGAGCGATTGTATTACTTTTTCAAGGAGATTTCACAGTAACGATGGAAAAAGAAGGTTGGTATGCAATCATCTATTTAGCGATTTTTTCAACAACGATTGCTTATGTATGCCAAAATTGGGCGTTTCAATATACTACTGCAACTCGTGCAGCTATTATATTATCCACAGAGGCATTATTCGGCACGATAATGTCGGTTCTCATTTTACATGAAGTGTTATCTGGACGTATGATTTTCGGAGCGGTGTTAATTATGACAGCGATTTTAATTGCAGAATTAAAACCGTTTTTATATTTTAAAAGAAGAAAAGATGCAAAAAAGCGAATTGTTTCATAAGTCTTCTTGTGGAAAATATAGGTATAAAGATGCGCTACATGTAATGAAAATGGTATAATAGTACATATAGGTAAAATGTGGAAAAGGGTGAATGCATTGAATGATTATGATGTGTTTGTTGGACGACAGCCAATTTTTGACCGAAATGAAAATATTTATGCATATGAACTATTGTATCGAGTAGATGATTCTAACTTTTTTCCGAAAGGTGTAAATCCTGAAGATGCAACATTGCAATTAATCATTCATACATTTTTAACGATTGGAAAAGACAAAGTTATAGGGCAAAAAAAGTCATTTATAAATTTCACAGAAACACTTTTATTTGATGAAGTAATGAACCAGTTAAATCCTAACTATGTCGTCATTGAAGTGTTAGAAGATGTGGAAATGACAACAGAAGTAATCGAACAAATAAAAAAGATACATTATAAAGGATTTACGATAGCATTGGATGATTTCGTCATGCACGACGAGACGGTTGCATATGATGCTTTGTTTAAATTGGTTCATATTGTGAAAATTGATTACTTATTTACCCCGCCTAATGAACGAAAAAGAATGGAACGAATATTAAAACAATATCCTCATTTATCTTTATTAGCTGAAAAAATTGAAACAGAAGCACAGTATGAACAAGCGAAAAAAGACGGATATCATTTATTTCAAGGGTATTTTTTTGCAGAACCAGAAATTGTAAAAGGTACAGATATTCCAATGAATCAAGTGTTGCACTTCCATGTATTCCAAATGTTAAATCGAGAAAATGTCGATGTGCAAGAAATAACACAACTTATTCAACATGATTTATCTTTAACGTATAAATTATTACGTTACATCAATTCGGTCACTTTCGATATTCCAAATGAAATTAAATCGATCAAACAAGCGATTATGTTAATGGGATTAAAGGAAACGAAAAAGTGGTTCCGGGTATTATTATTTAGAGATCTTGGGCAAGAGGATGGGCGTACAAATGCATTAATCCAGGCATCGTTAGTACGCGCGAAAACATGTGAATTATTAGCTGAGCATAAACAAAAGAGCAATCCCGACATGTATTTTTTAGTAGGTATGTTTTCTATGATTGATATTATAATGAATCAAAATTGGGACAGTATATTACCTCGGTTACATTTTACGGACATTATAAATGATACGTTAATTGGTAAAGAAACACCGATGACACCATATTTGAAGTTAAGCATAGCTGTAGAACGTTTGGACATGGAGGAAATCGAATATTATGCATCGTTACTACAAGTGGAGCAGAAGAAGTTAAGAAAAATGACAAGAGAAGCACATAAGTGGACAACAAAATTTATGTAAGTAGGGATGTCTATGGTTCTAACGACAATAATTAATTTATGTGTTCTATTTACGTTTAGCGTACTTTTATTTACATATTCTCGGAGAATAAATAAGTTTGCTAGCCATACGATTATACATAAAATATCGATTGGTATTTTCAGTGGTGGTATCGGACTTATTTTAATTGAAACGAGTATTCGAGTTACACCAGAAGTGTTGATTGATACAAGAACTGTGCCAATTATTTTATCAGGGATTTTAGGAGGGCCAATCGCCTTATTTACAAGTGGGCTTTTACTTGGAATCATTCGAGTTATCATTGGTGGGTTTTCATCAGTTGCGATTATTGGTGGGTTCAACACGATTGTTTCAACCATCTTTTTAATTGTGTTATCGAAAAAGCTACCACTTAATTATAAAAATGCAAAGTATTTTTTTAATTTGATGATTGTACAAACCGGTATTGTATTACTATATATAACGGGAGTTTCCGTGGAGACACTGTTATACAGCTTTTATTTTCTTTTCTTCACCAACCTTTCACTTTATGTCGTCATTCGATTGATGGTCCTATTAGAAGATCATTTCTACATGTTTGATGTTCATCGTAAAGAATCTGAAGTAGACATATTAACGGGATTATATAATCGCCGAAAATTTTTACAAATTATTGAAACATTCTTGAAACAGCGAACGGAAATGTTTTCTATCATATTATTAGATATTGATAATTTTAAACAAATAAATGATACGTATGGGCATCAAATTGGAGACGAAGTATTAAAGAGTTTTGCAATGCA
>DXHX01000021.1 GCA_019113205.1 Candidatus Pseudogracilibacillus intestinigallinarum
TTAAAACAGACAAATATGGCAATCAACAATTAGTTTAGAGGTGGACAGAATGGCAAAAGGACGCTCACATGCATATGAATATGTTGTTTATAAAGGCGACGAAGTGATTTGCGCTGGTACTAGACAAGAAATACAAGCGAAGATGAATATTACAGAAGGTACATTTGCTCGAATGGCAAGTTCATTAACTAAAAGAGAAGCTGGGCCAAATCAAATTGTAGCAGAGAAAGTGAGTATTAAAGAAATAGAAGCAGAGGCGGTGCGTTAGATGAACATCAGTGATTTAAAAATAGGTAACTACGTTGTTGTGAATGACTTAGGTGCAAGTAAATATAGCAGTGGTATGCGTGTGATAGGTAGAGTGGTTGAGATTGACGATAAAGGAAATTATGCAATTATCGAATCGCTACCTAAACACAGATATGAAATCACAGACTTCAACGACTTTGAGTTGTGGAGTAAGCAGATAGAAGATAAGACGGAGAGTATGAGGTTGAATAATCAAACCAATGATTTACAACTATTTGATAAGTGGGAGTGATACACGTGTCTAATGAAATTTGGAAAGATATAAAAGGATATGAAGGTATATATGAAGTTAGTAATATAGGCAAGGTTAAATCTTGCGAAAGAATTGTAATCAGAAGTAACGGTAGGAAAATTAACTTCCCGGAAAAGATAATGAAACCATCGATAAATCACAAAGGTTACGAAGTTATTGATTTAAGAAAAAATGGTAAAAGAGAATGTGGTTTTGTTCATAGGTTAGTAGGAAAAGCGTTTATTGAAAACCCAAATAATAAAAAGCAAATCAATCATAAAAACGGAATAAAAACAGATAATGATGTTAGAAATCTCGAATGGGTAACAAATCAAGAAAATATGATTCATGCATATAAAAACGGATTAAAAGATAATAAAAAAGCATCTGAAAGTAGAAAAAGAAAAATTGATCAATTAACACTTGAAGGCGATTTTATAAAATCTTATAACAGTATTAATGACGCAACCAAATATACGAACGCAAAAAATATATCGGAAGTGTGTAGAGGAGTTAGAAATAAATCAGGTGGTTTTAAGTGGAGATATTCCACAGAAATTGGAGGTGATAGCGTTGTCAGTAAATAAATTTAAATTCATAGATTTGTTCGCTGGCATTCGGTCGGCGGTTTTCGTTCAGCACTAGAAATGAACGGACACGAGTGTCTAGCATTTGCAGAAATAGATAAATACGCAAGACAAAGTTATAAAGCTATATATAATACAGAAAATGAAAAGGAGTGGCATGACATAACTGCTATTACCGATGATGAATGGAAAAGTTATAGAGGGAAATGCGACATCATTTGTGGTGGAAGTCCTTGTTTTAGAAAAGGTACGCTAATTAATACATCTGAAGGACTGAAAGAAATCGAAAATATAAAAAAAGGCGACTTAGTCCTAACACATAAAAAGAGATATAAAAAAGTGGTAGTACCTATGATTAATCACTCTAATGTTATTTATAAACTTAGAGTGATGAATAGTTTAGAAACGTATGTAACACCTGAACATCCTATCAGAGTGGTAGAAAAGATAAGAACATACGACAGCAAAAAGAGAAAATACAACAACACTTTTACAGAACCAAAATGGGTTGAAACCAAAAATCTTAAAAAAGGTGTTCATTATGTAGAATTAGGTAATAACAAAGAAAAAGAAAACCCTAAAAACATAACGAAAGAGGAGGCATGGCTGATAGGCAGATATATAGCGGACGGATACCTTTTAGATAGTAAAAGAAGTAGTAGAAAAAACAGTTATAGAAAGGATGTTATTTTCTGTGTTGGTAAACATAAAACGAAAGATTTTGAAAGTAATTTAGATGAATACCAAATGAAAAAGCAGGAAAATAAAACAGTGTTTAAATATAAAAAGCAGAATGAAAGACTATTTAATTTGATGCTCGTTTGTGGTAGAGGGTCGGAAAACAAAGAGATACCTAAAGAATATATAAGTTTGCCTAACGATTTATTAGAAGAAATATTGGAAGGATATTTTAGTGGAGATGGCAATTATAGAAACGGAGTATATAGTTTTACTACAGTTAGTAGAAAGTTATGTTTATCTTTAGTGGAAAGTCTTAATAAAGTTTATGGCAAAGGCGCAAGTGTCACATTCACTAAGAGACCTGAAAAACACGTTATAGAGGGTCGAGTGGTTAATCAAAGAGATACTTACAGAGTACAATTCCAAAAAGAATATAAAGAGAGAAACCCACAAACGTTAAATATAAACGGATCGTTATACGCACCAATAAAATTATTGGAAATACAGGAAACGGACGAAGATGTGTATAACTTTGAAGTGGAAGATGATAATAGTTATGTAGCGAACAATATGGTAGTCCATAATTGCCAATCGTTTTCAATAGCTGGCAAACGTGCAGGGTTTGAAGATACAAGAGGTACATTATTCTTCTATTACGTGAATGCAGTTAAGCAAGTACAACCTAAGTATTTCATTTACGAAAATGTAAAAGGAATGATGAGCCATGATGGCGGCAATACTATTAGAACTGTTCTACAAGCATTTGATGAAATTGGGTACGAAATAGATTTTGATCTATTTAATTCTAAGTATTATGGAGTACCACAAAATAGAGAACGTATATATATAGTTGGCAGAAAAAAGAGTGAAGTATATAAAAGACCTTTAAGAGAAGGACAAGCTACAATATTTGAATTTATATAAGGGTGATTGAATGTCAAAAAAACTTAAAGAATTAAAAGAGTGGGCGGCAGAAAACGTAACATTAGTTAAATTATTGCCATCTAACGACAATTTGGAAGTAACAACTAGACTAATTGATGTGTTAGAGGATGAAGTGGACGAGAAATATTACTTGTCAGAAGAAAAGACAAAGAAGTTAACACTAGATCATGATTTAGG
>DXHX01000022.1 GCA_019113205.1 Candidatus Pseudogracilibacillus intestinigallinarum
AAAATTATTTTTAATTGAAATATTTTTATTTGGATTAGGCTCACTTCTCGTATCTCTTAGTCCGACGTTTACAATGTTATTAATCGCCCGTTTTATTCAAGCGATTGGTGGCGGTGGTATATTTATTATTGGTTCTACATATGTTTTAACAACCGTCCCAAAAGAACATCAAGGGAAGTTTCTCGGTTTGTTAGGGTCGATGCATGGGTTATCAGCTGTCGTTGGACCGAATGCAGGGGCACTTATATTGCATTTAACGGGAAAATGGGAATGGATGTTTTTCATTAATGTTCCGATTGCAATCTTTTTATTTTGTATGGGCCTTTGGAAAATGGATGAGCAAAAACGTACAAGTGAAGGTCGTTTAGATGTGATCGGTGCGGCATATTTATCCTTATTCATTTTATTTATTATGTTGGGCTTAACAAACTTGGATCCACAAGCATGGGTACATAGTATATTATCTGTTGCTGTTTTACCTTATTTTGTTGCAGCATTTATTCTCGGCGTTGCTTTTTTACGACACGAGTATAGAGTGGAAGCTCGCGGAGAAGACCCGATTATTGCGACGAGTACATTGCGTCATGTGCCATTTATAGGAACACTTTTCTTAGGGATTTTATCGGGTGGGTTTCTAGCAACTATTGTATTTATACCGAGTTATGTGGAACAAGTGTTACAAGTCCCTGTGGAGAGCGCGGCTTTCTGGGTAACACCTGTGGCAATAGCATCTGGAATTGGTTCAGGACTTGGTGGGTTTTTAACGGACAAAATTGGTCCTAAAAAAACAATCATGTTATCTGGAATCATCGGTTTTACTGGATTTTTACTGTTTTATCAATTTGTAGACAATATGTTTATGTTCGTCATTGCAAGTATGTTTGCAGGTATAGGATTAGGATTTTTATTAGGTGCACCACTAAATGTATTAATGAGTTTAACGGTTGCTGAAGAGGAGTATGGTTCGTCACTTGGTACATTATCTTTAATGAGACAAATGGGAATGACGATCTTTCCGATGGTGTTTGCAAGCTTTGTTACGAGCAGTGTAAAGCAGTTAGGGACAGACATTCAATCCGTGACAGCGAGCACGTTTTCGATTCCAGCTGGAAACGATGATGCCCTTTATGGAATAATTATGGAAAAAATTGGCCATATGCAAGCAGGACAAGAAAAAGAAACATTGCTTCAGTTCGTTGCTAATACGATGGAAATAGGGTTTGGATATATGTTCCTTACGACGATGGTTTTAGCGACAGTCGTTAGTATAATTGGATTTATTTTCTTGAAATTTCATAAGCAATAAAACATAGTCGGAATGTAGCTGTTTACAGAATATTCCGACTATAACTCAAATTGTGGAAAAGTTAAAAAAAGTATGTATAATTGAAATATCAGATAAAATCTGTATTTTTAAAAAAAGGGGAGGGTTCATACTATGAACTGGAAGAAATGGTCTTTACTTTTAACGATCGCTTTCGCATTCTCGTTATTTCTAGCAGCATGTGGCGGAGGAAATAATGATGCTGGATCAAATAACGGCAACAATGAAAGCGGAAACAATAATGCTGAAAACGCGGAACCATCTGGCGATCAGACATTAAACATTAATATTAAAACAGAGCCACCTTCATTACATCCAGGTACTTCATCTGATACGACTTCAAGTGCGGTACTTGACCAAGTGTTTGAGGGGTTAACTCGAATTAACTTAGAAGGTGAACCAGAGGAAGCGATGGCTGAGAGCATCGATGTATCTGAAGATGGATTAACATATACATTTAAAATCCGTGAAGATGCAGAATGGTCAAATGGTGATCCTGTAACGGCGGAGGATTTCGAATATGCGTGGAAATGGGTATTAGATCCTGAAAGCGCAGATACGGACTATGCATATCAATTATACCCAATTAAAGGTGCCGAAGATGCAAAGGAAAACGGCGGATCTTTAGATGATGTTGGGATTACAGTAGAAGATGAGAAAACATTAGTTGTTGAGTTGACTCAACCAACAGATTATTTCTTAGAATTAACAGCATTCCATACTTATTATCCATTAAATAAAGATGTTGCAAGTGAAAATGACAAATGGGCTCTAGATGTTGGAGACGACTACGTTACGAACGGGCCATTTAAATTAGTTTCTTGGGATCATAAAGATCGTATCGTTATCGAGAAGAACGAAGATTACTGGGATGCAGATACGGTACAATTAGAAACGATTACAATGCACATGATTGACGATGAGTCAACGGCATTATCTATGTATGAAAATGATGAATTAGACTGGATTGGAGATCCTGTTGATGCGATTCCTTTAGCAGCTATCCAATCGATGAAAGATGCGGGAGAGTTACACATTGAGGACCGTGCTGGATTATACTACTATGCAGTTAACCATGAAGACGAAGTGTTAGGAAATGCCAACATTCGTAAAGCATTAGCTTTATCTATTAACCGTCAAGGAATTGTAGATAATGTTACACAAACAGAGGAAAAACCAGCAATGGCACTAGTACCACCTTCCATGTTTGAAGAGAACGAAGAAGGATACTTCGCAGATAATGATATTGATGAAGCGAAGAAATATTTAGAAAAAGGTTTAGAAGAATTAGGTTTAGATGAATTACCAGCAATTAAACTTTCTTATAACACAGATGAAGGACACGCGGCAATTGCACAAGCTGTTCAAGATATGTGGAATAAGAACTTAGATTTAAATGTTGAATTAAATAACGAAGAGTGGAACGTTTACTTAGACTCATTAGGAGAAGGAAACTATCAAATCGGACGTATGGGTTGGATTGCAGACTTTAACGATGCGATTAACTTCTTAGAGATCTTCGAAACAGTTGGTGGAAACAACTACACGAACTGGGAGAACGATGAATTCAAAGCGTTATTAAAAGATTCACGTGCAGAACTTGATTCTGACAAACGTCAAGAAATTTTAAAAGAAGCTGAAGAATTATTTATGGAAGAATTACCAATCGTTCCTGTTTACTTCTATACAAACACATATGCTGCAAAAGACAATGTAAAAGGCATTGAGGCTCTACCTGTAGGTGCATTCAACCTTAAGTGGGGTTACAAAGCAGAATAATATGCATGTTTGCACATGAAAAAAGGGGTGATTCATTTCACCCTTTTTTCATGTTTTGTACATCTACAATATCTTGCCCCAGAATGAATTGTAGTTCCTCGAACGAATAATTAACTTCTTAAATAATGAATGAGTTTAGTGTGGAGGTGTGTTCACGTGTTTAAATATATTTTAAAGAGGATTGGATATATTTTCGTTTCTTTGTTTTTTATCGTTACGATTACTTTCTTTTTAATGCAAGCCGCTCCAGGTGGTCCGTTTGCATCAGAACGAAAATTGCCTCCTAAAATTGAAGAACAGATGAACGAATTATATGGATTAAATGATCCGATTTTTGTACAATATACAGATTATTTAGTAAGGGTGGCAAAATGGGATTTCGGACCATCTTTTAAGTATGTTGGTCAAAGTGTAAACGATATTATTTCACGTAGTTTTCCGTACTCTTTAGTATTGGGAATCGAAGCGATTTTAATAGCACTTTCTATAGGAGTGTTTTTAGGTGTTGTCGCAGCACTATACCATAATAAATTTGGAGATTATGTTGCGATGATTATTGCTGTACTAGGGATATCTGTACCGAGTTTTATTTTAGCGGCTTTATTACAATATGTTTTCGCTATAAAAATGGGTGCATTTCCGATCGCAAAAATGGACACGTTTTGGCATACAATTTTACCGGCGGTTGCCATTGCGACGACCCCACTTGCCTTTATAGCAAGGTTGATGCGTTCGAGTATGTTAGATGTATTAAGTTCTGATTATATTAAAACAGCTAAGGCAAAAGGTTTAAGTGGCCGTGTGACAATTTACCGTCACGGTATTCGAAATGCAATATTACCAGTTGTTTCTTATTTAGGACCGTTAGTTGTTCAAGTGTTAACCGGAAGTTTTATCATTGAGAAAATCTTTGCTATACCAGGACTTGGAAATGAATTCGTAACGAGTATTACGAACCGTGATTATACAGTTATTATGGGAACGACCGTATTCTTTAGTGTGCTATTATTGGTGTCGATTTTAATTGTCGATATTATTTATGGGTTTATCGATCCTCGAATTAAAATTACTGGAAAGGGGGATCAGTAATGTCACATCCACAATTAAATCAAAGTGATTTTGAACGTATGGAATATATGCAATCAGATGCTGAGAAAATTGCCGGAGAAAGTACTTCTTATTGGAAAGATGCTTGGCGTCGATTCCGAAAAAATAAATTAGCGCTTTTTGGTGTATTCGTGATCATCTTTTTAGGTGTGATGTCATTTGCGGGTGAATCTTTATCAGGGCATAATTATTATGACAACGATCTAATGATGGCGAACCAGTCACCATCTGCGGAACATTGGTTTGGAACAGATAACTTAGGTCGTGACATCTTTGCTCGTACATGGTATGGAGCAAAAATCTCCTTATTTATTGGGTTAATGGCGGCATTCATTGACGTATTAATCGGTATTATTTGGGGTTCGGTTTCAGGATATTTAGGTGGTAAAGTAGATGAATATATGATGCGTGTGGCAGATATTTTATCTGGTGTGCCATACCTTTTAGTAGTAATTTTATTAATGGTTGTGATGAAACCAGGATTATGGACGATGATTATCGCCATGACGATTACTGGGTGGATAAATATGGCCAGAATTGTTCGTGGGGAAGTTATGCGATTGAAAAATGAAGAATATGTACTTGCGGCGAAATCACTCGGAGCAAGTAGTTATCGAATATTATCGAAACATTTAATACCTAATACATTAGGTCCAATTTTAGTTACGTTAACATTAACAATCCCGACGGCTATTTTTACAGAGGCGTTTCTAAGTTTCTTAGGATTAGGTGTACCAGCACCAAGAGCTAGTTGGGGTACGATGAGTTCTGATGCGATTGCTGCATTACAATATTATCCATATCAATTATTTTTCCCAGCATTCTTTATTTGTTTAACGATGCTTGCGTTTAACTTAATTGGTGATGGATTACGAGATGCACTTGACCCGAAAGATCGTCGTTAGTTTGGAGGGGAATGAAGATGAAAAAAGTGTTAGAAGTGAAGGACCTATCTGTTTCGTTCCATACATATGGCGGAGAGGTACAAGCGGTCCGTAAAGTGAATTTTGACGTGTTTGAAAAGGAAACATTAGCAATTGTTGGAGAATCTGGTTCAGGTAAAAGTGTAACCGTTCAATCGATTATGCGTTTACTTGCCATGCCACCAGGAGAGTTTAAGTCGGGTGAAATTTTACTCGACGGTGAAAATTTAATTGATAAATCAGAAAAACAAATGGAGAAAATTCGTGGGAAAGATATTGGTATGATTTTCCAGGACCCGATGACTTCTTTAAACCCAACAATGAAAATTGGTCGTCAAATTACAGAAGGATTAATTAAACACCAAGGTGTTTCAAAGAAGGAAGCATATGAACGTGGGATTGAGTTATTAAAACTTGTTGGAATTCCAAATCCTGAACGTCGTATTAACCAATATCCGCATGAATTCTCCGGTGGGATGAGACAAAGAGCAATGATTGCGATTGCCCTTTCTTGTAACCCGAAAGTATTAATTGCGGATGAGCCGACGACTGCGTTAGACGTTACGATTCAAGCGCAAATATTGGATTTATTACGTGATATTCAAGAAGAAATGAATACGGCAATTATTTTAATTACACATGATTTAGGGGTCGTGGCAAATGCTGCTGACCGAGTTGCGGTCATGTATGGTGGAAAAGTTGTAGAAACGGGAACGGTTGATGAAATTTTCTACCAACCGAAACACCCTTATACGTGGGGATTGTTAGGATCAATGCCGAAGCTGAACAACTCAAAAGAGAAGTTACAGTCCATTCCGGGATCACCACCTGATTTAAAAGATCCTCCAAAAGGTTGTCCATTTGCGGCGCGTTGTCCTTATTCGATGAAAGTATGTGATCAACATATGCCAGAGTTTAAGACATCATCAGAAACACAGCAAACAGCTTGTTGGTTACTAGATGAACGAGCACCGAAAGTGGAACCTCCAGCACATATTATGGTAGGAGGGGAAAACGATGAATAGTAGAGAAAAATTACTAGAGATTCGAAATTTAAAAAAGCATTTCAGAATTGACCGTAATAATGTGTTAAAAGCGGTCGATGGATTAAATTTCGATATTTATAAAGGGGAAACATTTGGATTAGTAGGAGAATCTGGCTGTGGGAAATCAACAGCAGGCCGTACAATCATGCGCTTGTATGAGGCGACAGAAGGGGAAGTCATTTTCAAAGGGGAAGATGTACATGGGCCGAAAAATAAAGATGCTTTAAAGAAATTTAACCAAAATATGCAAATGATTTTCCAAGACCCATACGCATCCCTAAATCCGCGTATGACCGTTGTAGATATTATTTCTGAAGGGTTAGATATTCACGGCTTAGTGAAGTCGAAACAAGAGCGTTTACAGCGTGTACATGAGCTACTCGAAATTGTTGGACTCAATAAAGAGCACGGAAATCGTTATCCGCACGAATTTAGTGGAGGGCAACGTCAGCGAATTGGGATTGCCCGTGCATTAGCAGTAAACCCGGAATTTATCGTAGCGGATGAACCGATTTCTGCATTAGATGTGTCGATTCAAGCGCAAGTTGTAAACTTAATGAAAGAGTTGCAAGAAGATCATGGGTTAACGTATTTATTTATTGCACATGATTTGTCTATGGTGCGTCATATTAGTGATCGTGTCGGTGTTATGTACTTAGGGAATATGGCAGAAGTAGCAACGAGTGAGGAGTTATATGAAAACCCACTTCATCCCTACACGCAAGCTTTATTAAGTGCTGTCCCGATTCCGAATCCGGATTTAGAACGGTCACGTGAACGAATCGAAATAAAAGGTGATTTACCGAGTCCGATTGATCCACCGAGTGGTTGTGTATTTAGAACGAGGTGTCCATTTGCGACAGAAGTGTGTGCAAATGTGCAGCCATTTTATCAAGAGTACAAAAAAGACCACTGGGTTGCGTGTCATAAATATGATGATCGTTATAAAGATAGTTTTGAGTAACAGATGCCACGGGAATAAAATCTCGTGGCTCTTTGCATTTGTTCGTTTGAATAATTAGAGGAAATAGTAAACTCCTGAACAGTGTACATAATGGTTTCATATATTGCACCATCGAAAGGGAGGTTTGCTATAGTCGAAAATGAAAACAGGTGTTGCAACCGTTATTTAGAGGGATCAGATATTAGATGCGATGCTGTGTGTACTGGACGCAACGCGGTTGAAAACAGATGCAATAAATGAAAAACGGATGCAACGCGATCGAAAACAGATGCAATAAACGAAAAACGGATGCAACACGATTGAAAACAGATGCAATAAACGAAAATTAGATGCAACGCGATTGAAAACAGATGCAATAAACGAAAATTAGATGCAACGCGGTCGAAAACAGATGCAATAAACGAAAATTAGATGCAACGCGGTCGAAAACAGATGCAATAAACAAAAATTAGATGCAACAAAAAAGGATTCCAGCAAAATAAGCTAGAATCCTAAAATATTTATGCATACATCTCCGCTATTTCTTTTTGTAATTTTTCGTCACGGACATATTCATCATATGTCATCGATTTATCGATAATACCGTTTGGTGTAATTTCAATTAGGCGGTTTGCAATACTATGAACAAACTGGTGGTCACTAGAAGTGAATAAAATCGATCCTTTAAACTTAATTAAGCCATTGTTTAAAGCCGTAATGGATTCTAAGTCTAAGTGACTTGTCGGTTCATCAAAAATGAGTACATTTGATTCTGCAAGCATCATTTTAGATAACATACAACGTACTTTTTCTCCTCCTGAAAGCACTTTTGCTTGTTTTAAAGCTTCCTCCCCAGAGAAGAGCATTCTACCTAAAAATCCGCGTAAAAATGTTTCTGTTTGATCTTCAGGTGAATATTGACGTAGCCAATCTACTAATGTTAATTCGTTATGTTCGAAATAAGCACTGTTATCTTTCGGGAAGTAGGAGCGAGAAGTAGTGACACCCCAATGGAATTCTCCACTATCAGGTTCCATTTCGCCATTTAAAATTTCAAATAAAACAGTGTTTGCTAAGTCATCTTTTCCAACGAAAGCAACTTTTTCATCTTTATTAATCGTAAATGACACATTATCTAACACTTTTTGTCCATTGATCGTTTTGGATAACCCATCAACACGTAACAAATCATTTCCAATTTCACGACCTGGTGTGAAGGCAACATATGGATAACGGCGTGAAGAAGGTTTAATATCATCTAATGTAATGTTTTCTAGTAATTTACGACGTGAAGTTGCTTGTTTAGATTTTGATGCGTTCGCACTAAAACGCGCGATAAATGCTTGTAAATCTTTAATTTTTTCTTCTTTTTTCTTGTTTTCTTCTTTGGCCATTTTTGCAGCTAATTGACTAGACTCATACCAGAAATCATAGTTTCCAACATAAATTTCAATTTTCCCGAAGTCAACATCTGCAATATGTGTACACACATTGTTTAAGAAATGACGGTCGTGTGAAACGACGATTACTGTATTTTCAAAGTCTGCTAAGAAATCTTGTAACCAATGAATGGCTTGAATATCTAGTCCGTTTGTCGGCTCGTCTAATAGTAATACGTCAGGTGTACCAAATAAAGCCTGTGCTAATAGCACTTTAACTTTTTGGTCATTTTTTAGTTCGGACATTTGTTTATCATGTAATGAATCAGGTATACCTAACCCAGAAAGTAAAATAGCAGCTTCTGATTCTGCTTCCCAACCATTTAACTCTGCAAATTCCCCTTCTAGTTCTGCAGCACGGATGCCGTCTTCTTCTGTGAAATCCGTTTTTAAATAGATCGCGTCCTTTTCCTTCATTACGTCATATAAACGTTCATGGCCCATTAGAACAGTTTCTAACACTTGTTCGTCTTCATATGCGAAGTGGTCTTGTTTTAACACTGCAATACGTCTATCTGCGTCTAGTGAAACATGGCCTTTTTGTGGCTCAATTTCCCCAGATAAAATTTTTAAAAATGTTGATTTACCGGCACCATTTGCACCGATTACTCCATAACAGTTTCCATTATTAAATTGTATATTGACATCTTCAAATAATTTTTTATCTCCAAATCGTAAACTAACGTCGGTGACATTTAACATGTACATGTTCCTTCCTAAATTTATTATCTCAAGTAAGCGTAAGTGATTATCGTATATTCGTCAATAATTAGCTCTAATTATTCAATCCTTTTTTAGCGAGGCTATCAATTCCTAATGTCTTATAAGGGACATCAAATTTAAAAGCAATATTGTTCGTTTCTAAGTCGAATGCATGTACAGCGACGTGGAAGTTACTTTTGATATCCATTTCCGTCACTTTTACATAAATTTCTTCCTCTCGTGGATTAATCACAACCCATTCAGGTGTTGGTAAATATTGCTCGATATATTGCATAATTTTTTTGTTCGGTAATTTTAAATCGCCGACAGAGATTGATTTTTGTTTTAAGGATAAATCACCGTTCTCTTGAACAACTGGTTCAAAATTGACGACTAATGGAACGGTAGAAGAGAAAATAGGAATTTCTCCGAATAATTGTACTTCCTCATCAATATTAATATAAAATTGGTGGTCTGTATTTGCTAATAATTTATCTAAATACGCATTGACCAAATTATTTACATGATGTTTTGTCGATCGTACGATAAATTCCGAACTATCCTCTAATTTATATGCAGTCCGTTCCTTTTCAATATCGACTTTAGGTACAGGAGAATAAAAATAAAGTGTTAAGAGGAGGAGTACTCCAATATTAACCCCCGCCAATATATAAAATCGCTTTTTCCATACATTTTTATTCATTGTTTCGTTCTCCTTCATGGATGACAAATTGTAAAATACGTTCAGCCATCATTTCATATCCGGTATGATTCGGATGGAAATTGTCTCCAGATAAGTAAAATTCATTTTCAGCTTCATCGAAAATATCGACCATTGGGATAAAATACCCCTTTTCATAGCGGTTTGCTACGTCTGCTCCTATTGTATTCCAGCTTTCTACAATATAGTCCAATTCTTCGATATCTGAAAAATATCGTTTAAACGGATTGTAGAAACCAATTAAGTAAATTTCTGTATCTTCATTTAAATTTTTTATCGTATCAAAAATTGTTTCGAGTCGTTGTTCATATTTAATTTGTTCACTTGTGAATTGATCTAACGATAAATCGGTAAAATTGTCTTTAAACACTTGCATGATATCATTCGCTCCGATAGTAATAAGGACAATATGTGACTTTTCAATCGCTCTTTTTATTTCTCTTTCTCCTAGACGTTCAATTAATTGGCCACTTCGGTTACCACGTTTACCGAAATTATCAAAATGGACGAGTTGTTTTTCTTCATTAATAGTTTCATCTAAAACACCGACATAACCACCATTCTCCGTTTCATCGCCAACACCTTCTGTTAGAGAATCACCAATGGCAACGACATTAATTTCGTTTGTGAAAAAGAAGTTCGCAGCTCGTTTTAATTGATCTGAAATAAAGTCACGTACTGGGTCTTCTTTCATCATCGCTGTTTCTAACTCTTCATCCAATGGCTCACCGTCGCTATCTGTTTCACTCATTCTTTCATCTTCAATGATTTTATTTAAAGGTTTTTGTTTTTTTGGCGTAGAGAAAAATGCTAACACAATGATGCTTATAATAATGATGGACAAAATAAATGTTCGTTTAATAAAAATCACACCTATATTTCAATATTATCTATATTATAGATGACATTCCTTGATTATATAAGTACTTTACCCAATCGTTAAATAAATGTAAACGTATGAAAATAAAGTTGTTACGTAAATAAATAGAAATTTGAGCAATATAAGATGAAGTAGTAAAAAGTTTCGTTCCTATTATCCTGCACATTTCAAACATGTTTTATAAACTATATAATTTTTGTCATGCTAATTTTCGAGAAGAAAAGGGGCAGGAACTAAAGTGAAAAAACGACACAAGGAGGCTACTTTACATTAATTTTTACTGGAACTCCTTTTTTGTCGATTTCGGACATGACTAGTCTCGGAAAGGTTTCCAAAAATTCACAGAAGCTATGTGAAGGCACAAAAAAAGAGCACCCCTACGTAAATGTATAGTATTTACGTAGGGGTGCTCCTAATGATTATAAATCATGTTTTGTCCAAGTCTCGGTATTTTTAAGTTTAACTATCTAGTTTTTCTTATTTTTATTATGCACGTTTGTTTCTAGCACTTTTTACAGTCGTAACTAAGTCATTGTTTGTAATGACGATAGCATTCCCATTTACCGTAACATCACCATCAGACCAGATGATTGTAGCACCTACATTATTT
>DXHX01000023.1 GCA_019113205.1 Candidatus Pseudogracilibacillus intestinigallinarum
AACAAAATGATAACCAATTAAAGTAACAACAATTGGGATAATGGAACCTAACACACCTAATAAAAATCCTTCTACAAAAAATGGAAGGCGGATGAAGTTGTTCGTTGCTCCTACTAATCTCATAATTCCAATTTCTGTACTACGTGCATGGATGGTTAATTTAATCGTATTTGAGATTAAAAATACTGCCATAAACACTAGACCAGCAATAAGCGCTAATCCTGTCGCTCTTGCATAGTTATTAAACTTAAATAATTGTGGGACAACATCTTGTCCAAAGTTTACTTTATAAACATTTTCGAAATTTTCGATTTTCGCTGCAATTACCTCTGTCTGTTGAGGGTCTTTCGCTTTCACTACATAAGCATGGTTTAATGGGTTATCTTGTTCGAATAGTGCCCAAGCTTCCCCTTGTTCCCCCATTCCTTCTACTAATAAATTCAATTCATCATCTTTAGAAGAAAAACGCATCGTTTCAATTCCATTAATATCTTCTATTTCTTCACCTAACGTTTTTATTTGATCCTCATCTGCTGTCAGTTCAATTAAGACTTTTATTTCAACGTCCTTCTCAACATTCGATGTCATTTGGTTGATGTTCAAAATAACTGTAACAAAGATTGCTACTAAAATAAGTGCCACTGTCACTGCTCCAATGGAAGCAACAGACATCCACCCATTTCGGAATATGTTTTTGACACCTTCCCTTATATGTCTTTTCAATGTACTAAATTTCATAACCGTATTCTCCTCGACTTTCGTCTCTTACTATTACTCCATTTTCTATTGCGATCACTCGTTTTTTAATGGTGTTTACAATTTCTTTACTATGAGTTGCCATAATTACTGTTGTACCTCGTGCATTAATCTCTTCTAGTATTCTCATAATAGACCAAGATGTATCAGGGTCTAAGTTCCCTGTCGGTTCATCCGCAATTAAAATTTTTGGATGATTCGCAATCGCCCTTGCAATAGAAACTCTTTGTTGCTCTCCGCCCGATAATTCATCTGGAATCGATCGTGCTTTATGTTTTAAACCTACTAAATCTAATACTTCCATCACTCGTTTCCGAATAACGGTTGTTGATTCTTCAATTACTTCTAGAGCGAATGCAACATTTTCATAGACTGTTAGTTTTGGTAACAATTTAAAGTCTTGGAAAACAACTCCAATATCTCTTCTAAATAACGGGACTTCTTTATTTTTTAATTTGGAAGCATTCACACCTTGTACAATAATTTCTCCTTTAGTTGGTACTTCTTCTCGATAAATAAGTCGGATAAATGTAGACTTACCAGCCCCACTTGGTCCGACGATGTAAACGAATTCACCTTTATCAATTTCGACATCGATGCCGTTTACTGCTGTAACCCCATTTGGGTACACTTTATGAACATTTTTCATTGTTATCATTTATATTTTCACCTTCAATATTTATATTCACGATAGCTTCTATCAACTTTCTAAAATCACATCATATATAGCATAACATAAATCAACAATTTTTTTAGTAATAATCTGGTTACAAATTTATTTCAAACTGAAATATATTAACAAGTAGTGAACGATAATCTTCTTCAAAGAGCGATAGTATCACGCATCAATTAAAAATTTCAAGACATGAACTATATTTGTTGCTAATTTTTTCTATTTAAAAGTTCAATCATCTTTGTAGAAACATTTTTTATTTTCTGGTAGTATAAAGGTCATGGTAAAATTTACCTTTAAAAATTTGAATATAATGATGAAGATAGGATGAGATAAGATGTTTTCTATCGGACAAACAATTAAAATTCAACAGTTACCAATCCAAAATGAAATAAATTCAGATAATATATTTTATTCTAAAGTTGTCTCAGTAAATGATACATCCTTTTACATCGAACAACCGACAAACAAAAGAACCCGTAAAACGACATTCTTTTTTGAACAAACGTCATTTTTAATGACGATTACGACAAAGTACGGGGAAGTATACCAATATGAAACTTTAAGTATTAAAAACATCAAAGAAACGATGCCAATTATTCAATGTCAAATACCAAAATCATATGAACGAATTCAACGAAGATCTTTTGCTCGGATAAATGTATTAACAGAAGTTACTTTAAAATTAAAGAAACCGATTTTAGCAACAACAATCGATTTAAGCGGCGGCGGTGTGAAGGTGTATATCCGTAAAAATATACAAATTGCAATAAATGATGCTATTGAAATTAGTCTTCTTATAGAATCAGTTCACAAAGAAAAAATATTGATTGATACAGTCGCTACGGTCGTTCGATATGAAGATATAAATGAGGAAACAAAAGAGAGGGCAATATCCTTTAAATTTACGGACATATTAGAAAGTGATCGCTCCAAGATTATACAATACTGCTTTCGTAAAGAACTAGAACAAAAACGGCTTCAAAAAGGTGAACATACATAAAAAAATCCACATAACATACGTTATGTGGATTTTTTTATTATTTGTGGCTTGCTAACCAGTCTGCTACTGCTTGAGCGTCGTCACCTGAAATTAAACCACCAGGCATTGACCCTTGTCCATTTTCAATAACAGATAAGATATCGTCGGCTGATAATTCAGATCCTACACTCGTTAAGTCTGGACCTGCTCCACCTGATAAATCTTGTCCGTGACAGCTAGCACAGCTTGATTTGTACACATCTTCTGCAGCAGCGCTGTCAACTGAATCTCCTGCGTTGTCATTTCCTTCATTGTTTCCAGCGTTCTCTTCTGTGTTGTTAGTATTAGAATTTGTATTACCTGCATCGTTATTAGTAGCATCATTATTTCCGCCACCACAAGCAGCTAAAACTAACATAAGTGCAAAAAGAACAGCCATTAAACTCTTCTTCATAGTGAAAATCCCCCTCACTTATATTTGAATTCATTTTCTATTATACCCGATTTTTGTCGATTTAAAATCACTTTTGGTAAAAATTCATTAATTTGTCTTAATTTTGTCCATTTAATTTATATGTTCTCGTAAATATGCATCAATAAACGGGTCTATATCCCCATCTACTACTGCTTGTACATTTCCAACGTCTAAATTTGTTCGGTGGTCCTTCACCATAGAATACGGGTGAAAAATATAGGAACGAATTTGGCTTCCCCAACCAATTTCTTTTTGTTCTCCACGAATCTCCGCTAATTCTTGTTGTTGTTTTTCAATTTCAAGTTGGTATAACTTTGATTTTAACATTTTCATTGCTGCTTCACGGTTTTTTATTTGTGAACGTTCATTTTGACAACTTACAATCGTATTTGTCGGAATATGTGTGATTCGTACAGCCGAATCTGTCGTATTAACATGTTGTCCACCAGCACCACTAGAACGGTACGTATCAATTTTTAATTCGTCTGGATTTACTTCTATTTCAACTGTGTCATCTAATTCCGGTGATACATCACATGAAACAAATGACGTATGCCTTCTTCCTGATGAATCAAATGGAGAAATACGCACGAGACGATGAACTCCTTTTTCAGCTTTTAAATAGCCATATGCATTATGTCCTTTAATTAATAAAGTAACACTTTTGACACCTGCTTCATCTCCAGCTAGATAGTTTAAAGTCTCTACTTTATATCCTTTGCTTTCTGCCCATCTTTGATACATACGTAATAAAATACTCGCCCAATCTTGTGATTCTGTTCCACCAGCCCCAGGGTGTAATTCTAAAATAGCATTGTTTTTATCATATGGTTCACTTAATAACATTTCTAATTCAAAGCTTTCTGTTTGCACAAGTAACTGCTTTACTTCATCCTGCAATTCACCTAACATATCTTCGTCGTTTTCTTCTTTTACCATTTCATACATAACGATTGTATCTGATACGTTATTTTCTAGCGATTCGAATTGCTCTACTTTTCCTTTTAAAAAGTTAACTTCATCGATGACTTTTTGAGCTAATTGTTGATCATCCCAAAAGTTAGGTGCAGACATTTTCTCTTCTAAAGACGCAATGTCACTTTTCTTTTCGTCTAAGTCAAAGAGACCCCCTAAAGTCTTCGATTCTTTTTTCCATCTTATCTAATTCTTGCTTTACTTCCATTAAATCCATATTATCCACCTCTTTGGAAAACAGCAAATTTACTGTTTTCCATGACAATTTTTATATTTTTTTCCACTTCCACATGGACACGGATCATTTCGTCCAACCGTTTCTTTTTTCACGTAAGGTTGACGAACCTTTTTCTTTTCTTCTCCGCCACCTGATACAGCTTGTGTATTTTTCACAACCGCTTCACGTTGTAGGTTTTGGCGAATTTGCGATTTCATAATATATTTAGAAACTTCCTCTTCTATACTTTCAATCATCGCTTCAAACATATTGAAACCTTCTAATTGATATTCACGTAACGGATCATTTTGTGCATATGCACGTAAATGAATTCCTTGACGTAATTGATCCATTTGGTCAATATGATCCATCCACTTAGAATCTACTGTTCGTAATAAGATTACTTTTTCAAATTCATGCATTTGTTCTTCTAACAATTCTTGCTCTTTTTCATCATAATGATGGCGTACTTTTTCCATCATAAATGCAATCATTTCTTCAGGATCTTTTCCTTCTAGATCTGCCACAGAAATGTCTTCTTCATTTAATAAATTTGCATGTGCATAATGAACGATTGCCTCTAAATTCCATTCTGTATCATCTTCGTCTTGTGTATGGTTATGAACGAGACGAGTAACTGTGGAGTGAATCATTTCCTCAATAATTGTACGGATACTATCTTCGGCAGCGATAATTTCATCACGCTGTTTATAAATAATTTCACGTTGTTCACGTAATACATCATCGTAAGATAAAATCGTTTTACGTGCATCATAGTTATTCCCTTCCACACGCTTTTGAGCTGATTCTACTGCTCGAGAAACCATTTTACTTTCAATTGGTTGATCGTCGTCCATTCCTAAACGATCCATCATACTACGTAAATTATCTGAACCGAAACGGCGCATTAACTCATCTTCCATCGATAAGAAAAATTGAGATAAACCTGGATCTCCTTGTCGTCCGGCACGTCCACGTAACTGATTATCAATACGTCTAGATTCGTGGCGTTCTGTACCGATCACTGCTAATCCACCAAGTTCTAGTACACCAGATCCTAACTTAATATCTGTTCCACGACCTGCCATGTTTGTCGCAATAGTTACGGAACCTTTTTGTCCCGCATTTTCGATGATTTCTGCTTCTCTATAGTGGTTTTTTGCGTTTAATACATCATGCTTAATTTTTTTCTTTTTTAATAACTGTGAAATTAACTCGGATGTTTCAACTGCAACTGTACCTACTAATACTGGTTGGCCAATTGCATGGCGACGGTGGATTGCTTCAATGACAGCATTGAATTTCCCTTCCATCGTTTTGTAAATCATATCTGGTCGATCTTCTCTTGCAATTGGTTTATTTGTTGGGATCGCAATAACATCCATATTGTAAATATTTCTAAATTCTTCTTCTTCTGTTTTCGCAGTACCTGTCATTCCTGCAAGCTTGTTATACATTCTAAAATAGTTTTGGAATGTGATCGATGCTAAAGTCATACTTTCATTTTGGATTTTCAATCCTTCTTTCGCCTCGATTGCTTGGTGTAATCCGTCACTGTAACGGCGCCCTTTCATTAATCGACCTGTAAATTGGTCAACGATGACAACTTCGCCTTCTTCAATCACATAATCTGTATCTCGATGCATGGAAACATGTGCTTTCAACGCTTGGTTAATATGGTGTGTTAACGAAACATTGTTTAAGTCGAATAAATTTTCGATATTGAAAAATTTCTCCGCCTTATTCATCCCTTCCTCTGTTAATTGTACACCTTTCGTTTTTTCGTCGTATGTGAAATCTGATTCTTTATTTAATGTGACGACAAAGCTATTCGCCTGCTCATATAAACTGGCAGATTTTTTAGCACTTCCTGAAATAATCAGTGGTGTTCTCGCCTCATCAATTAAAACAGAGTCCACCTCATCAATGATTGCGAAGTTCAAACCACGTTGTACTTTATGTTCTTTATAAAGCACCATATTATCTCGTAAATAATCAAATCCGAATTCATTGTTCGTTCCGTACGTAATATCACATTCATACGCCATTTTCTTTTCTTCTTTAGACATTCCACTAATATTTAAACCGACAGTCAATCCTAAAAATTCGTATAATTTTCCCATCTCTGCGGCGTCACGATTTGCTAAATATTCGTTCACTGTAATAATATGGACACCTTTACCAGATAATGCATTTAAATAAGCCGGCATTGTAGAAGATAATGTTTTCCCTTCCCCTGTTTTCATTTCTGAAATATTACCTTCATGTAAAACGGTTGCCCCTATTAATTGCACCGGGAATGGACGCATATTTAATACACGTTTAGATGCTTCACGTACAACGGCATATGCCTCAGGTAATAATTGATCTAACTCTTCTCCTTGTTCAATACGCTCTTTAAATTCCACTGTTTTATGTTGTAATGCTTCATCAGATAAAGCTTCTATATCACTTTCTAAAGCTTCTATTTTATCTACTTCTTTTTGTATTCGATTCAATTGGCGTTGATTCCCATCACCAAAAATTTTCTTTAATAAACTCACTATACTGAACGCTCCTTTTCATATGGAAACTAACTTATAGCCCAATATTAATCATACCACTATTCAAACTTAGATGACAACTTAGGAGGTTACTACAGCCTCAAAACAAATGACTAAATTTTGAATGAAATATATACTATAAAAAAGATATTATATACATTATTCATAAACTTACATATAAGAAATTCACCCTATATTTAATTTTCACACAACTGTCACTAACTAATCAGTAGCGATCTCTTTTTTTCCACCAACACTCTTTGGACAAGAGCCACAAAAAGACGATGTTATTTATAATGAGTGTATAAATAACATCGTCTTCTTTTTTTCATGTAGCCGTCACAATGACAGCTTTATTAATTTGTCGGTTCGATTAAACCGTACGTACCATCTTTTCTTCGGTATACGACATTTGTGTCGTTCGTTTCAGCATTTGTGAAAACGAAGAATGCATGTCCTAACATATCCATTTGTAAAACTGCCTCTTCTGAATCCATTGGCTTTAAATTGAAACGTTTTGTACGTACAATTTCAATGTCATCTGAATCTTCTTCTACTTGACTTGCCTCTTTCTCTAATTCAGCAAAAATGTGTTTCACAGATCCTTCTTGTCTGAACTTACGATTTACTTTCGTTTTATGTTTTCTAATTTGTCTTTCCAATTTATCTACAACTAAATCTGTCGCTGCATATAAATCTGGATTTTGCTCCTCTGCACGTAATAATAAATTTGGCATTGGAATCGTTACTTCGATTTGTTGCTCGTCATTATAGACACTTAAGTTTACATGGACATCAGATGTCGGAGGTGTATCAAAGTATCTGTTTAATTTTGCGATCTTCTTTTCTACGTACTCACGTATTGCCTGTGTCACCTCAATATTTTCGCCACGAATGATATAG
Organism: Candidatus Pseudogracilibacillus intestinigallinarum; assembly: GCA_019113205.1. GTDB lineage: Bacteria > Bacillota > Bacilli > Bacillales > Amphibacillaceae > Pseudogracilibacillus > Pseudogracilibacillus intestinigallinarum. The sequence goes on from DXHX01000023.1 coordinate 7,525, forward strand.
TTCATATAAGTGTCCTCCTTTTTTCTTTATACTTTTATTATACTATGTTTTATGTAAAATTTCCGTAAATTACAACAATTTTCATTTTACGTTCACATAATACAATAAATGTAAGTGCTTACATTATACAATACCACTAATTGTAAAAAAAAACAAAAAAATAAACAATAAAAAGGAATTAATTTCCCTTTTATTGTTTACTATCTAAATACATTCCATCCGTCGTTTTAATATTGCCGTACGGATTAATATAGGAACGATTTAATTTTTTCTTTTCTTTTACTTTTTTCATGTCTATTTGAATTTGTTGTAATAAATCATTCATTTTATGAGTAATTTGCTCATCGAGATGGATCAACTGTTTACCTAATTGCATTTCACCTTCACTATATGGTCCTTTAATTTGTCTTAAAAGTTGTTCCCGTTTTTCAATAAATGATTGAACTAATTCAACAACCTGTTCACGTTCCTCGATATCAACTGGCACCTTTTCTAAAGAGGTAAGCATGTTAACGGAAAGATCATACAAAGCTTGTAATGTTTTCATTAGATCTTTTCTCGCTTATTATTTTTCGCTGCTAATTTAATAACCTCTTTCCACGTATCACGGAAATCTACTACATACGTATATGCCTCATCTAAATAAGATGACTCATTCTTTATATTCGCTTGTTGTAACTGATAATGAATGTATTCATACAAAGGCATCATTTGATTCGATATTTCAATTTCTGGATCTAATGTTATCATTAATTCTTGTACAATATTTTGCGCTTTTTGAATGAATTCATTTTTCGCTTCAATATTTTCATTTTCTAAAGCTTGTTTTGCCTGATTGATGAATTTAATACAACCATTATATAACATTAAGGTCAATTGTGGTCCTGAGGCTGTCGTCACTGAATTATCTTGATATGCTTGGTACTGTTTTGCCATCATAAATTATGACACTCTCCTACATAATAAATTTATTTCTTATGAGCCAAATTGTGAGAATAGATAAGATGATTGTTGATTTAAATTCGAAATTGCTTTTTCCATCGCAGTAAATTGTGACCAATAACGTTCTTCTACACGTACCATACGTTTTTCAAAATCAGCAATGCGCGCATTTAAATCTTTCATTTGTTTTCCAATCGCATAGTTATCTAAAGTATGTGTTGCTTTCCCAGCTTTTTCTTCAATTTTTGCGCGTGTACTATCTAATGCTTCATCAAATCGATGAATTAATCCTTTCGTTTTACCTTCTCCATCCCCTACAAATAATTGGTATACTCCATCCGCATCTGTTTCTAATGCGCTACGTAATTTTTCTTCATCGATTTCTAGTTTTCCACCATCTAAATAGTTTTTTGTCGTCGTAATGCCGAGGTCACTTAATAATTTAAATGGACCGTCATTATCTACGACTCCTTGTAAACTACTACGCAATGTAAACATGCCATCACGGAGTGAAGATTCACCTTTTAAAATTCCGCTTTTCGCTTTCTCTTCCCATTGCTTAATTTGTTCTTCTGACATTTCTTTTTTCTGTTCTTCTGTTAATGGCTGATAACTACGAAACTTTTCCTCTGTTTGTGATGTATTCATTTTTTCAATTACTTCATTATATTTATCCACAAACTTTACGATATTATCAAAAGCAGCATCAACATCCGTTCGCACTGTAATATCTGTTTGTCCAACACTGTGTAAATTGAACGTAATACCGTTTAATGAATAATTATTATCACGAGAATCGATTGTTAAACCGCCATTATAAATAAATTGAGCATTCGAAGCCGCTTGCCCTTGTTCATCTATTTTAGTTACTTTACTTAAGAAGATGTTATCATCGCCTTTGAAAACAATTTCTGGACCGTCTTCATTGTATATACCTGTTCGAGTCGTCTCCAATACAACTTTGTTTGATGTTTCATCTAAAAACGCACGTACCTTTCCATCACTGGCATTTTCCATGTTTTTCAACACTGTTTTTAATGTATCGCCTGCTTTCACCTCAACTGTATGTTCGACTGGTTTTCCTTTATCGTCATATGTATTAAATGTAAACTGTCCATCATTTTCAAATACAGTGTCAGCTTGAGCAGAAAACACCTGCATCTCGCTCGTTGCTAATGATTTTACATCAATGTTGTATGTTCCGTTCGTTGCTGCTGTACCAGCTGTCGCGGTTGCAACATTGTTTAATGAAGATGTGGTTGATTTTGAGTTGTATGCACGTGTATATTTCATGTCTCGAACAATATTATCTAGTTCTAACAATGCACTATTTATTTCACGAAACGCATCTCTTTTCCATTCTAATGTTGTTTGTTGTTGCTTCATTTTCGTTAATGGAGTTCTTTCAGCTTCCATTAATTTATTCACCATTGCTTCGATATCCATACCAGATACGATTCCACCTACACGCATAACCATCTTTTATCCGTCCTCTCTCTATACTTGTTCATCTACAACGATACCGACAAATTCCGTCATTGCTGCATACATATCTAACATTTTTTTCGGTGGTATTTCACGAATAATTTCGTCTGTTACCGGGTTTACAACGGTAACATAATATTCATTTAATTCTTCATGGAACACAAATTTCAAATGTGTTTGAAACGGATCAATAAAACTATTCATCCGCTCCACCGCATTTTGCACATCTTCTTTTTTGACATTTTTATGTACTTCTTTAATTAATTTCGTTTGTAATAATCGATTTGTTGCATCCTCCAAAGAGGGGGAATTTTGTGACATAGTCATTGGTTGAGATATTTTATCGGAAATATTCATATCTAAAACAACTCCCTATTCTTTTCTACCCTTTATATCGACCATTATTAGAAAAATGTGAAGTGTTCATAAGAAAATTATAACGGATTTTTTTTCATTAATTTCATTACATCTATTGATACATGTACAGCTTCATTATTTGCCGTTTGAATTGCTTCAAATACTTCTCCACGATGAATTTCAATATTTTTAGGAGCTTTTATGCCCAATTTTACTTGATCTCCTTCAATTGCAATAACAGTTAGTTCAATATCGTTCCCAATTCGAATTGATTGTTGCTTTTTTCGCGATAACACTAACATTCCGCTTCTCCTCCTTTATTATTAGAAAAATTTGAGATAGCGGCTTTCATTTCAAATGTATCATCATTTAAAATAAACTGTTTTCCTTTTTTATTCACTGTATTAATAATAATAGGTGCCTTTAAGTTAATCGTACTTTTCGCAAATGGCTCATGTATTGTCATAATGGTAAGAATAGCTATATCTTTTTCTGTTTCAATATGTAAAGCATCCACTACATAGTCTTCTAAAGTAAATTCGTAGGTTGGATAAAATAAATGTGGATTTGTTACAATAAATGCAATTTCTTCTGTCTCTATTGATTGTAAAATTTGTAATAAATCATTGTTAGGTAAATCTAGTAGGGCAAAGTCTTTTTCCTCTTGAAAACCTGGAATCCCCTGTTCAAAATGAATAATTTTTTCCTCTTCAATAACGACTTCATTTAAGTATTTCGTTTTAATTTTCATTGTTTCGCCTCCAACCTTTATGTTTCATCCTCATATACATTCGTGTAATCAATGTTCAATGATGCATCCCGTTCCATAAAAACCTCCACATTTCCAGGATGATATGTAATTTCAGGCTTATTTATTTGGGCAGATATAATAGGTTTATTTGGTTCAATTTGGACATCGACAGTTCCTTTTTTATACTGAATGTTTACTGAAAATGGTTCTGGAATAAAACCTATATTTAATTGCTTCATCGGTCGTTGACCATTTTCCTTTGCAAGTTCGGCTATATAATTGACCTCATCATGAATATTAATCAATTGTGCCCCTTGTTCCGCTCTTCTTGCTACACCTTCTTGAATAGCCTTTTTTCCTTCTTCTGCTGTTTTTTCAACTGCTCGAATTGGACCGTACATATTCATTTGCTCCCATGCTTTCGTTTGATCAATCGTTAGTTTTCCTTTTCTCATTTCGATTGATACATGTGCTTTTGGCTGTTCGATTGAAACGATGGCATTCGGTTGTTCTATTTCCAAATGAGCATATGTCTGTCTCATTGCAATTTTGGCAAATTGTGATTCCATTCTTATTTGAGGAATATTCATATGGAGTCACCCTTTCCTAAAAATAGTGAAAAGGCTGAGACAATGTTTCACATAGATCACTTGTATCTAGTAAACTGTCTCAACCATTTATTAACGTAAAAAATCCACTAATGAAGGTTGAATAATTTTTGAGCCTGCAGATAATGCTGCACGGTGAATAACTTCTTGTGTTAATAAATTCATAACCGCTTCTTCAAAATCTACACCTTCATTTTTCATCATTGTATCTTTGGCAATAATTTCTTGATGTGATAATCGATCTTCAATAAGTTCAAGACGATTCATTTTAGCCCCAAGCTCTGCACGTGTATTAACGATATCTGTCGTACCTTTTCTTAAATTTTCAAGTGCACTGTTCATTTCATCCTGTTGATTCGAATCATCAGATTTTAAAGCAGAAATAAAATCGTCAATGTTGGCAAATAATTCTTTATTAAACATCTTATCTGGATCCATATTAACATCAAATGTAATTCCTTTAGAGACTTCTATGTTCACATACTGATTCCTTCCATCTGTATCAGTAACAATGACATTTCCTTCCGCGTCTACTTCCACTGGTTGTAAATTTGTGTCTGTTCCATTAAAAATATACTTTCCATTCACATTCGTGTTAGCAATTTCTACCAATTGACGTTGTAATTGCTCCACCTCTTTTGCAATGGCTTCACGCTCATCTTTATCATACGTATCGTTTGCAGCTTGAACAGCTAACTCTTCGATTCTTTGCATCGCTTTTGTCGCTTTATCTAAGGCATCATCTGTATGGTCCATCCAGTTCCAGATTTCAGATGTGTTGCGTCGATATTGCTCAACTTCCGTTACTTCTGTACGGTATCCCATCCCTTTCATGACGATAACAGGATCATCAGATGGACGAGAAATTTTCTTTCCCGTATTAATTTGCGTTAAATATTTATTCATTTGTGCTTGACTACTGTATAAGTTTTTCAACATATTATTTTGCAACATTGATTGTGTAATACGCATATTTTATCTCCTTACCTTCCGACAATTCCCATTTGATTAATGACACGGTCGATTAGTTCATCGATTGCCGTCATACTTCTTGCAGCGGCATTGTAGGCATGTTGAAATTTAATTAAATTGGAAATTTCCTCATCCAAAGATACCGCTGTTACAGACATTCTAGAATTTTCAATTTGTGATTTTAATATATCTGTACTATTTTTCATCGTATTTGCTTTTTGTCCTTTTACACCTAAATCTCCGATAAGCGCAATAAAATACTTTCTAACAGATGTATCATCTAGCCCCTCAATATCTTTATCAAATACTTTAGCAAGGTCTAAAGCATTATCACCATTTCTACTTCCACCATCTACAGCGCTCGCAGCAATTAGGTTAGGATCTTTCACAATATCTCCTAATACTGTTATGTTTTCCGCCGTAATATCCATAGATCCATCTTTCGTGATGAAGAATGCTTTTCCCGTTTCTCCATTTGCATCTATACCTGCTTGATGTTGCGTATTAAATGCTTCTGCAAATTGTTTTGCCATTTTATTTAATTCATCAAGCATATTTGGGTATAAGTTGTTTTCTCCGCCACCTACAACACCGTAAGATTCAATGAGACCACTTAAAGCTCCTTCAGAACTTAAAATATTTTGTAATACGTCCACTCCATCTACTGTAATATTAGAAACTAAACCTTTTTCAGCATTATCTGCATCATTATAAGCTAATTCAAATTCATTCACGATTAAATTATCACGATCACGTGCATCTATTAAATAAATAGGTGGATCAAAAGATTGACCTGAACTATCAATTAATTGAATAGAAGCCAAACCATCCGCAATCTGTAAAGAGCTATCACTGCTCTTCGTATAATCAACTTTAATATTCATGTAATTAGATAGTTGATCAATTAAACGATCACGTTCATCATATAAGTCATTCGCTAACATACCGTGTGGTTCAATTTTTTGGATTTGCTCATTTAAACCGTTGATTTGTGATAACAATGAATTAATATTTTTTGTAGATACGTCGATTTGTTCTTTTAAATCTCCTTGGATTGCTTGTAAACTTTTCGACAAATGGTTAAATGTTTCCGTTAATGCTAGTGCTCTTTGTGCGGCAACTGATCTTGCTCCATCATTATCCGGATGATCTGCTAAATCTTGTAATGCTTGCCATAATAAATCCATTTGTGCACTAAGCCCATCTTCAGAAGGTTCATTTAATAAATCTTCCATTCTAGATAAAGCTTCACTTTTTGCACTCCAATAATTGGCACGGCTATTTTCAGCACGGAATTGCATATCTAAAAATTGATCACGAACTCTTTCAACCGTTCCAATTTCAACGCCCGTACCAATTTGACCTGCAATCGTTGGCATGACACGTGAAGGCATCGGAAATGGAGAGGTCGTTTCAAAATTAACACGTTGGCGTGAATATCCCGCTGTATTAACATTCGCGATATTATGTCCTGTCGTATATAATGCCCCTTGTTGCGCATATAAAGCTTTTTTTGCTAATTCTAATCCTTGGAAAGTACTCAATTATATTACTCCTTTTACTGCTAATATTTATGCCTTTGAATCAAACATCGAACGTTTTGTTTGATGATTCGATGTTTGCTTTCCCCCTCCGTAGTTCATACGATCCATAGAAGGTTCCATCATATTTAACGATAACTGGACAAATTGCATGGATTGTTCGATTAATTGTTTATTTAAAGATTCGTTCGCCTTTAAAGCAGTTATTATTTCAACTAATTTAGTCATATGATCTAATAATGTTATTTTTTCAGCACCATTTTCGATATATGTTACTAATTCATTTAAAGAAGGATTTTCAGATTTTATTTGTAACTGATGATAAAGTTCATTTGTTACTTGCGAACGCTTTTTTTCCACTTGTTCAATTGTTTGCACTTGCTTTCTTTCTTCAATTAAAATATTTGATAATCGCTCTACTTCACCTGCTTTAATAATCTCTGTTTTTTCCTTAGAGACAGAGAGTAGTTGCTCATGTGCCTGAAGTAATTGTTGTAAATGATTCATTAATAATTGTGTAGAAATTTCCCTAACCTCCTACTATTTTCCCCATTTCCAATAGTCGATCATCTTTTCAGCTACATGTTCGTAGTTTATTTCATAAGTTCCAGATTGGATTTTTTCTTTCAGTTCTTGCACATATTGTGCACGTTCAGACTGTCCTGTCTGTTTCATTTGCATCATTTTTGCTTCTTGAGAAATATTTAATTGATCCGTTTTTTGATCACTCTTTTTACGAATTGTTGACTGTTTTTGCTGATTATATATTTGAAGATACGGATTCGGTCCTTGTATTTTCATTCGACACACCTCTCTTTAATATACGTATCTAATCATGCTTACTTTATTTATCGACAATATTTTTATAATGTTTAACGTTTTTCATCTTTATTTATTGTATAGTACACTTGTTGTTGCTCTTCTTCCTCTTGGACAATTCGTTCCGTTCGTTTCTTTTCCTCTTCTTCATGCTGATGTAGTTGCTTATGAAGGGAAACACTACATGTTACACATAGTTTACCTTCTACGATAGCAATACCACACATTTCACATGGATATGATAGTTTTGGGAAATTTGAATTACGTAACCGGTTTTGTTTTAAAAATTTCATAATTAATTCTTTATCAACTTCTGTATCTCTCGCTATTTCATCGATTGTCGCTTCTCTTTTTCGTTTACTTGATAAATATTTATATACTTTTTTAAAGGCAATTTCTTCCTCTTTATAGCACGCAGGACAAATATCTCGAATTCCTCTTGCGAAAACATTTCCACAACTATTACAGTTTGCTAATTCCGTCATTTTTCATCACCTATAATAAATTTTTCTTTATTATCTATTTTACCCTCTAACTAATGTAAATGCATATATATTTGCACAACCACTTTGTTTTAACAAACTTGCTGCATGACGTACTGTTTGTCCCGTCGTATAAATATCATCAATTAATATGACATCTGTCTGAACTTTTTCTGTTAAAATAAATGGATTTTTTGACATTAATCTTTCTTTTCTACTTTTTTTCGATTGTTTTTCTGTATGTGTTCGTTCTAATATATTAGAAATATTTGGTGTAACAAAAGATGCTAATTGAGCTGCTTGATTAAAATTACGTTCGTACAATCTTTCTTTACTTAATGGAATGGGAACGATTGAAATATTTTTATTCATATCTGAAAATTTCTCTCGAAAAACGGTTTGGAATTTTTGTTTAAATAGGTTGCCAAGCATATAATCGCCACGATACTTCCACCTCGATATAATATCTTTCATTTTATCATTATAATAGTAAATAGATATATTTTTATATAGAGGATCGTTCCCATCATAGATTGCTTTCCATTTATAACAATCTTCACAACATTCTTGTTCACATCGTTTATAGCAAAATTGACAATATTTATCTTCTATCGCTTGAAATGTTTGCACACATTTATCACAACTATATTTATCCGCCTCTAAGATGAATAATGTCCCCCAAGATATCGTTTTACTTATTCTCTCCTCACAATATAAACAGTAACTCATATTTTTTTCACCACGTTATTTTTCAACATTTTCTTCCGTTTATGATTCATCATCTGAATCATGTTTTTCGCTTCTAACATTGCATTAGTTAAACCATCATGTACATACAGAACAAGCCCTTGAGGATCATCTTCACTTCTTCCTGCTCGACCTGCGATTTGCACTAGAGCTGCAACATCAAATATATGATTACTTGCCCCTAATACAATGACATCAACTGAAGGAAATGTAACGCCACGTTCCAATATAGTCGTTGTCATTAAAACTTTTAATTCTTTATTTCTAAATTTCTCTATCTTTTTTTCACGCATGTCATCATTAGCATATACGGTATCAAGTTGATCATCATATTGAATAATATGTAGCTTTAACAAACTTTGACAAATGATTGCTTTATAGTCTATTAATTGTTGTATGGACGGCATAAAAATAAGCATTTGGCGCTCCTGCTTTTCACGCCGTTGTAACCACTGTTCTACTTGCTTGATCGATTGATTTGATTTTATTTTTTCCGTTAATCGATGTACATATAACATTGTAGGTATTGGAAGTGGTTGTAAATGATAGCGAACGGGAACAAAGATGATTGGAACTTTTTCTTTTTTTAATGTTCGTAAAAAATTCTTCCTCGGTGTCGCAGTTAAATAAATCATTGCAGCATGTTGCTTTTTTGCCCTCTTTGTCGCAAATTGCAAATGTGGATCCAAATAATATGGAAATGCATCAATTTCATCAATAATCACTACATCAAAAGCTTCTTTAAAACGTAATAGTTGATGGGTTGTCGAAATAATGAACTGTGCCATACCACTTTTATTTGTTTCATCACTGTGCAATGCTTCAATTGCTACATTTGGAAATACTCGTTTAAATCTTGGAATTAATTCTTTAACAACATCGATCCTTGGCGATGCTAAACAAACTCTTTTCCCTTGGGCAAAAGCTCGTTCAAGACCTAAAAATAACATCTCTGTTTTTCCTGCACCTGTTACAGCCCAAATCAATCGTTGCTCATTGTTTTCTACGGCACTCACGATTTCCCTTGCAGCATATTGTTGGGCATCCGATAAAGTACTATCCCATCTTAGTGATTCATTTATTTCGGGCCATTCATAAGGATTTTTTGCCCACTCAAATAAATAATCACATTGTAAAATACGTCCCATCATAATACAGTTTCGACAATACAAATGGGTGGTATGACAACGTTGACAAGGTATCCAACCAAATAAATGGTTCTTACTATTATTGCAACGCTGACAAATATATGTTGTTTTATTTTTTGTAATTGCTGGAAGTGTTTTAAAATATCCATTATTCCATAAAAGTTGAAATGACTGTTCTTCTAACGAAAGTTCTTCTTTGCGGAGTAATTTATTTGTAAAAAATTGTCGTAATGTAGGAGTTAAAATTTTTTCTATTTTTGGGGATTGAGCAAATTGGGAGAGTGTCTCAACTCCCCCTAATTCACTATATGGAGATGTTTTCACTATATGTTTCATCAACATCCCTCACTTTATTTTGCTTGCCACGATACACCGATAGACCCTTCACCTAAATGGGTTCCAATTACAGGACCAAAATAACTAATGATTGTTTCGATATGAGGATATTTCTTCGCAAACTTATCATGAATTTTCATTACTTGCTGTTCATTGTTCGCATGAATAAATACAACTCGTTTTACTTCTTTTTTCTCAATATCCTCTTCTAACATGGACATAATTCGAGCAACTGCTTTTTTTCTCGTACGAATTTTTTCGTATGGAACAATTAAGCCGTCCACAATATGTAAAATCGGTTTAATATTTAATAAGCTTCCTAATATGGCTTGAGCACTATTTAAACGTCCACCTCGTTGCAAGTGACTTAAATCATCCACCATAAAATATGCACGAGTTTTCTCCTTCATTTGGTTTAATCGCTGAATGACATCATCTACATGTGCACCTTCTAGCGCTAATTCAGCTGCTTCTAAAGCATAAAATCCTTGAGGCATCGCACTTAACTCGGAATCAAAAGGATAAACTTCAATATCATTTACCATTGAACTCGCTGTTTTTGCAGCGTCGAATGTTCCACTAAACTTGCTCGATAAATGAATCGAAATGACAGCATCATATTGTTCAGCTAATTGTTCAAATAAATCTACAAATGCACCAATGGCTGGTTGTGATGTTGTTGGTAAGTTTTTCTCTTTTTTTACCTTTTCATAAAAATTCTCTGTCGTAATGTCGATCCCTTCACGATAAGATTCATTTCCGAATATAACACTTAATGGAATAGTATAAATATTATACTTCTCCAATAAATCTTCTGGTATATAAGCTGTACTATCTGTAACAACTGCTAACTTCATTCTTGTCTCTCCTTACTATGTCCGTTAAAACACTTCTACCCAACCGTTTTTAATGGCAGTCACAACAGCTTGTGTTCGGTCATTCACTTCCATCTTTTGCAAAATGTTACTAACGTGGTTTTTCACTGTTTTTTCACTAATAACTAATGATTCGGCAATTTTCCGGTTGCTTTGTCCATCTGATAATAATTGTAATACTTGGCATTCTCTACGCGTTAATAAATGTAATGGTTTTTTATATTCAATCGCATGAACATTATTGCTGTTCAATTCTTTATCCTCAATTAATTTACGATAGTCTTCCACTAAATTATGCGTTACTTTTGGATGTAAATATGATCCACCTTCATTTACTACTTTAATTGCTTCCATTAAAGAATCTGTATCAATTTCTTTTAATAAATACCCCTGTGCACCAGACTGTAGAGCGTGTGTGACATATGTTTCATCTTCATGGATAGATAAAATGATAACTTTTGTATTTGGGTATGTTTCAATTAATTCCTTTGTCGCTTCAATCCCATTCATTTCAGGCATATTAATATCCATCAGAACGACATCTGGATTATATTGCTCGATAATTGCTTTTGCCTCGCGACCATCATCTGCTTCTGCTATTACTTCAAATGATGGTTCATAACTTAAAATACGCTTAACTCCTTCACGGAATAATTTGTGATCATCTATTAATGCAATTGTAATTACTTCATTTTCAACCATTTTAAAGGTCCCTCCCCAATTTATTAAACAAAATTTCATTCTACAATATATGGTAATATTATTTTGATTGTTGTCCCTTTTCCTAGGGTAGAATTAATTTGAAAATGTCCATTTAACATTTCTACTCTTTCTTTCATTCCCATTAAACCAAAGGAACTATTTTTCGTTTCATCTGTTCGAAAGCCTTTACCATTATCTTGAACAACAATCGTAATTTCATCTTGCTCTATTTGTAAAGTAACATAAATACTTGTCGCTTCAGCATGTTTTAATGCATTTTGTAATGATTCTTGAATTAATCGGAAAACAGCCACTTCATAATTTGATTCTAATCTCTTTTCCTCACCGATTAATTGTAATTCTATATGTGTATTATATGTTTCGGCCATTGTCGAAACATGTTTTTTCACTGTTGGAATAATTCCTAAATCATCTAAAGCCATTGGTCGTAAATCATAAATAATTCTTCTAACTTCTCTTAATACAGATCGGATATTGCCACGAACATTTTTCAATTCAGATACAGCCTCTGTAATATTTCCACCTTTTACAGATAAATCGATGATTTCAGATCGTAACAAAATATTCGCAAGCATTTGTGCTGGACCATCATGAATATCTCTTGACAAGCGTTTTCGTTCTAGTTCCTGTGCTTCGATGATTTTCAAACCAATTTGTTGTTTCTCTTTAGCTGTTTTTAACACTTCATTTAATTCGTTAAAATCATCATGTAAATAACTAAGCACAACAGATACCTTTCTTCCTAAATCATTCGCTTGATGTACTGTTTTATTTAGACGAATAATTCGTCTTTCTACTTCATCACGTTGTTGTCGAAGTAATTTCTCTTCTTTATGATTAATGGCTAGACGTGATTGCATTTCATGTGTATGTTCATATGTTTCTCTAATATCATCTTCTGAATACGTATCAAACTCTCTGCTTACTAATAAAAGTTTTTGTCTTGATGCTTGTACTTCACGTGTTAATATATTTTCTGCCTTTATGTAATCTAAAATTTTCTTTTTAATAGTCGCAAGTTTGCGTTCTAAAGCTTCTAATTCACTGATTGCTTCCTCGCTAATATCGAAAATATCATCTTTAGTTTTTTCAACAACACTTTTCATTTCTTCCACAATCATATCGAGCGTTCTTTCTTTTGCTCGTTTGTCTGACGCCATTTTATTCACCGACCTATGTTATAATCATATTAATATGTATATCGGAGGAATTATATATGTTAACTAAATATTATACTATAAAGTGTGATGGATTTCACGAAATCATCATACAAAAGTCAAGATTCATCGGCTATGTTACTCGGGTTCATGATGAAGAAGAAGCACAACAATTTATCCAACGTATAAAAAAGAAACATCATGATGCAACACATAATTGTTCCGCTTACATCATCGGTGACAACGATGAAATTCAAAAAGCAAATGATGATGGTGAACCAAGTGGAACAGCAGGTATCCCAATGCTCGAAGTCCTTAAAAAGCTTCAACTAAAAAATACTGCCGTCGTAGTGACGAGATATTTTGGTGGCATAAAACTTGGTGCTGGCGGACTTATTCGTGCATACGGCTCGACAACATCAGAAACAATTAAGCAAGTTGGGATTGTTGAAAGACAATTAATGCAAGGCATGTCATTAACCTTTGAATATCCTCTTTTAGGTAAAATTGAAAACGAGTTAAGAAATAGCGAATATATTATTGACCATATTGAATATGTCGAACATATCATTATGAATGTTTTCGTACATATAAATCAAATTCAACAATTTAAAGATTTCATTGTTAACTTATCCAATGATCAAGTCGATACTAAAGATATAGAACAAAAATATATTGAAATTGATGTATAAAGACCCTCGTTACTCTTCGTATATTAAGAGTGTACGAGGGTTCCTTCTAATTCTGCTACAATTTTTTGTACGAATTCCTCTACTGTTTTTGTGTCATTTTTTTCCGCATCCTGAATTAACGTTTTCAAAAATGATTTTAAGTAATCTTGATCAACCACATAAACCATCCTTTTTATATAATTAATACTTATTATGTAAATAATTTGAACTACATTTATATTATACGACAACATTTGACTTTTTCACAACTTATTTTAAAATTTGTAATCAAATTAACATATTAGAGTAATTTTTCATATAGTAATTGTTTCTATTTCCATTTAAATGTATAATAAAGGATGTAATATATTTTAAACACTTACGTAACAAATAAGTAATAAGTGGTATATAAATGTGAAATCATTTTGTTTCTACATATAAACAAAATGATTTTTTATTCACTTACAATAAATTCGTTATTGTGACAAAATTCAAATTAACTTATGATACAATTAACGATTACATAAACCTTATAATACATTTATGTTTGTGCGCATTTTGGGGGGAATTTTAGTGAAAAAATGGCTATTATGTTTTTCGTTTTTATCTTTATTTATACTTAGTAGTTGTTCCTTTCAAACGCCTAACCCTACAGATGAGTTAAATACATATTTAAACCATTGGAAAAATGAACGTTTTTCAGATATGTATGACATGCTATCTGCAGAATCGAAAGAACAATATGAAAAAGAAGAATTTATTCAAAGGTACGAAAAAATATACGAAGATATTTCTGCTAATGAATTAAAATTTTCATACATTCAATTGTCGAATGATGAATTGAAAGAAATGAAGCAAAATAAAAGTGGTAAGATTCCGTTAGAAGTGGAAATGGATTCTGTAGCAGGGATTATTACATTCGTACATGACATTGATTTGACGTATGCAGAACAAAATGATGAGGAAAACTGGGTCATTGATTGGAATCCTGGATTAATTTTCCCCGAACTTGCTGATGGTGGGAAAGTTCAGATTGATGTAGAAAAACCTAAACGTGGCGAAATTTTGGATCGAAATAAAATGCCATTAGCAATAAATGATATTGCTTATGAAATTGGTATTGTGCCTAAAGATTTTGAAAGCGAAGAAAATGAAAAAGAAGAAATTGCCCGATTACTCGGTACCTCTGTGGAAAAAATTGATGAGAAATTAGATGAACCTTGGGTAAAAGATGACTTTTTCATTCCATTAAAAGTCATTCCTAGATCGGCAGAAGATACATTTAAACAGTTAACGCAAATTCCAGCCGTATCTTACACGGAGACATCTGGTAGAACATATCCTGCTGGCGATGCTGCCGCACATTTAACTGGTTATGTCGGAAAAATTACGTCTGAAGAAATGAAAAAACATAAAGATAGAAATTATAAAGAAACAGATTTCATTGGAAAACAAGGATTAGAACTAACTTTTGAAGAAAAACTTCGTGGTGAAGAAGGCATTAAAGTTTCGGTTATTAATGAAGATAAGCATAAAACGACGATTGCAGAAACACCTGTTAAAAACGGAGAAAACGTACAATTAACAATCGATATCAATGCCCAAGAAAAATTATTTGATTCTCTTGAAGGAAATCCTGGAACTGCTGCTGCTGTCGATCCAAAAACAGGAGAAGTAGTCGCAATTGTAAGTAGCCCCGGATTTAATCCAAATGATTTCACATACGGCATTACTCAAGCGAATTGGGATGCACTCATGAATGATCCATTAGAACCATTTGTCAACCGCTTCGCAGCAACATATGCACCTGGGTCCGTTATGAAAACAATTACTGCTGCCGTAGGATTAGAAAATGGGACGATTAAACCGAATGATGGTTTAACTATTAATGGATTAACATGGGGGAAAGAAGACTGGGGAGGCCAAACGGTTACAAGAGTTTCAAGTTCTGGCGGACCTGTAGACTTGCGTGATGCGTTAGTTCGCTCCGATAATATTTATTTTGCACAACAAACAGTTAAAATGGGATCCAAAAATTATGTCGAAGGTTTAAAAGAATATGGTTTTGAGGAAAAATTACCTTTACCGATAACGATTCGTCCATCACAAATTTCCAATGACGAAGAAGGTATTCGAGATGAAATATTATTAGCTCATACGAGTTATGGACAAGGAGAAATTGAAGTAAGTTCACTTCATGTCGCCTTAGCGTATACGCCGATTATAAATAATGGAGATATGGTAAAACCAATTCTTTTAATGTCAGATAAAAAAGGACAAGCTTGGAAAGAAAATGTATTAAGTAAAGACCATGCAAAAGAACTTGATGAAGACTTACGTGATGTTGTACGAATTGGAACGGAAAAAAATATTAATGAAGAGAAATTTCCAATTGCGGGTAAGACCGGTACAGCAGAATTAAAGTCAACGAAAGATGGCTCTGGTTCTGAAAACGGTTGGTTTGTCGGCTATCATGCAGAAGATAAAGATCTTATTATTGCTATGATGGCTGAAAAGTCAGAGAGTATCGGTACGAGTAGTTACGCTTCTAAACAAGTATTAAAAGCATTAAAAGAAATTAAAAAAGGAAAATAACTTTTTATACACTACTATTCATGTATATTTCATTGGATAGTAGTGTTTTTTCATTGTTTCTGAAACAAAAAAGAGAACTTCTATTGTCCAATAATAGAAATTCTCTCATTATAATAATTTAGTTAAATATTGAAACATTTTCTCATCCTTCTCATCTAACGCTTTATCAATTAAACGTATAATATTTTGTTTTTCTAATTTTGTTATGATGATTGCAGTTTGATCATCAATTTTGTCTTCATATTTTTTATGTTCTTCTACTTTCTTATCATAATACGGTTTTATAATATCATCTAATTGGTTCATAAAATCCTCTAACGTTGTTAACTTTTTCATTGTTAAATACACAATATCTTTCCCATTTTGGAAGGCAAATTTTGTCTCTGTATTTACTACTTGCTTTGTTTTTCTATTAACTAAAATTTCCTGCCCTTCTATCGGTATAAAATGATAGACCTTTTTGTTAATAATTAACGAAAAATACTGATATGCTAAAATTACTCTAATATATTCACTATTCATCTTTATATAATAAGGTTTTAATAATTTTACTGTTACCATTTTGCCACCTCCTATATAACTTTTATAGTAGTTGATTAATTTTACTATATTTTCTGAATAATTTCAATAGTTTTATAACTAATGTTTTTCATTTTCGGTTTTTTTCTTTACATGTAATTGTAATAAGTGATCAATTTGTTGTTGTACAGACTTAATTTCTTTTAATTTAACAACCCCTTCTTTCATTTCTTGTTTATAAGCCTTTTCGATTCGTTGAATTTCTTCCGCGTATTTTTCATCTGTTCCAGGTGTTAGTGCAATATTATATAAATCAATCACGATATCTTCATTTCTCGTAGGATGAAATTCATGTGGAGGTGTACTATCAAACATACATAGTTGCAAATCTCTAATAATAATCATATCGATACTATCAGGGTCAAAACTACAACGGTATAGTTCAACATCTATACGATAGTTGATACATTGATCCACAATTTGTTTCATGAAATGTGATTTGCCTGTTCCAGCTCTTCCTTTTATAAAATATCGGTGTTGCATTGGTTCAATTAAAGTTTTCACAAACTCTGTTGTACCATCAGGTGTTTTCGTTCCAAATAGGCGTTCATACAGAACTGCTTGACCCTTTTTCTTCTGTACATCCGAAAACAATTCGGTAATAGTTTTGTTAATTTCTTCATCTGCCTGTTGGAAACTCATTTCTTTTAAAAATAAATTTTCCAATGTATCATGAATTATTAAACTTTTTTCAAACTTTTCATACGCTCTGTCACATATTTGCTTCATAGAATCCTCTAATTGTTCTAGATCCTTTCGTAATTTCTCGTCCATCCCTTTTGTGAAATCGATTAGATTTACTACTCTACTAACGTAATGGTCATCCATAAAAGCGATAGAATGGTCTCTTATAATGATACCTTCTATGAAGTCTTTCCCAAAAGGACTCATCACCACTTCAACTTGGCCAAACTGATCATACATCGACATAATGTTTTGAAATAGTTGAGATGTTAAAGAAAGAGAAGGGTGTTTAAAAACATATACATCCTCCACATTCTTCACATTCGATTCCCAATAATTTACCATTCCCTTCGCTGTATGACCTCTTGCGTAATAAGACAACTTATTCTTCAACATTAAACACCTTTCATTTCATCAAGATAGTTATATCATATGATCCTGATAAAGTATATGTGCTCGTTTATAGATTTAGTACTTCTCTTTCTTCATCTGTAAAAACACGTGACCTTGTTAAAAATCTTTTTCCTTCTGGACCTTCTAATGAAAACATACCGCCCCTTCCGTCGACCACATCGATAATTAGTTGTGTATGTTTCCAATACTCATATTGATCTTTCGACATATAAAATGGTGTATCACCAATTTCGCCTAACAATACATCAGATTCCCCAATTCGAAACTCTCCACGAGGGTAACACATCGGAGAACTACCATCACAACATCCCCCCGATTGGTGGAACATTAAATCTCCATGGATTGCCTTCAATTTTTCGATTAACTCAATAGTTGCTTCTGTTGCAACAACTTTTTCTACCATTTCACACACCTCTCTTCGATTTTTATACGGAAAAACCCGTAAACAAGTCACTATGTGGGCGACTTGTATATAGCATACTCCCACTTTCCTGTTTACGGGCTTTTCCAATTTATATTTAATTAAAATAAACCTGTTGGTCCTTCACTATAACTTACTAACAAGTTTTTCGTTTGCTGGTAATGTGCTAACATCATTAAATGTGTTTCTCTTCCAATACCAGATTTTTTGTATCCACCAAATGCTGCATGTGCAGGATATGCGTGGTAGCAGTTCGTCCATACACGTCCAGCTTCAATACCACGTCCAAAACGGTATGCCTTATTCGTATTCCGTGTCCAAACACCTGCTCCTAACCCATATAAAGTGTCATTTGCAATCTCTAATGCTTCTTCATCTGATGAGAAAGTTGTAACAGCTAGAACAGGGCCAAAAATTTCTTCTTGGAAAATACGCATGTTGTTATTTCCTTTAAATACTGTCGGTTCTACATAGTATCCACTATCTAATTCACCTTCCAGTTTGTTTTGGTTCCCACCAACTAATACTTCCGCACCTTCCTCTTTTCCGATATCTAAATAGGATAAAATTTTCTCTAATTGTTCTGTCGAAGCTTGCGCCCCCATCATTGTCTCCGTATCTAATGGGTGACCAATTTTAATTTGTTTCACTCGTTCAATAGCTCGTTCTATAAATTTATCATAGATATCTTCATGAACTAGTGCTCTGGATGGACAAGTGCATACTTCCCCTTGGTTTAGAGCAAACATGACTAATCCTTCCACCGCTTTATCTAAAAAGCCATCATCTTCATCCATCACATCTTTGAAGAAAATATTCGGTGACTTCCCACCTAACTCTAACGTAACAGGTATAATATTTTCAGATGCATATTGCATAATTAATCTTCCTGTCGTCGTCTCACCCGTAAATGCTATTTTGGAAATTCTACTATTAGATGCTAATGGTTTTCCTGCTTCTACACCGAAACCATTCACAACGTTTAATACTCCTGCTGGTAATAAATCACCAATGATATCTAGTAATATAAAAATGGAGGCTGGTGTTTGCTCGGCTGGCTTCAATACAATACAATTTCCTGCTGCTAATGCCGGTGCAATTTTCCATGTTGCCATTAAAATTGGGAAGTTCCAAGGAATTATTTGCCCTACTACCCCTAATGGCTCATGAAAATGATATGCTACAGTATCATTATCGATTTGACTTAATGTTCCTTCTTGAGATCTTATTGCTGAAGCGAAATAACGAAAATGATCAATCGCTAATGGAATGTCTGCTGCCAATGTTTCCCTTACAGCTTTACCATTGTCCCATGTTTCTGCTACTGCTAATCTTTCCAAGTTTTCTTCCATACGGTCAGCTATTTTAAGTAAAATATTCGCTCTTTCAGTTGGAGATGTTTCGCCCCATGCTTTTTTCGCTTTGTGCGCTGCATCTAACGCCAATTCAATATCTTCTTTCGTCGATCTTGCTACTTCGCAAAACACTTTTCCAGTAACAGGTGTCACGTTTTCAAAATATTGCCCATTAACCGGTGCTACATATTCTCCTCCTATGTAGTTGTCATATCTTTCCTTAAAATTAACAATTGCCCCTTCTGTATTTGGATTTGCATATCTCATACTCCATCCTCCTAACCTATATTTGTAATCGCTTACAACATATTAAAAGCATCGTAAACTTATTTTTATCTTAGCAGTATTTGAATGTTTTTTCAATTATTAGAATCCTTTATACACAAAATTTTTGCAAAATTATACGAAACTAGAAATCTTTTTGCTATGGACGAACAAAATCAATACAGATATCTGTCTTTTTAATCAATAGGAAAATTAAAAACCGCTCGTTTCACTATCCGAAGAAAACTAATAGTGCAAATGAACGGTTTTATTTTTATCAATTATTTATTTTTGTAGTACAAATTTATCTTTCCCTGCTTGATATCCAAATAGTAATACAGCAATTAATATAATGATGACACCGAGTAAAGATATCGTCCAATTATGTGTTACATCGTATAAATACCCTGTGACAATTGGACCAAAGGCCGCTACAATATAGCCGACAGATTGTGCCATCCCTGATAATTCAGAAGCATCTTTTGCATTTTCTGCACGAATGGATAAAAATAAAAGAGATAATGCAAAATTCGCGCTAGATCCCATTCCAATAATCATGACAGAGATAAGCGTAATCGTCCAATTCGTTTGTAAAATTAATCCGATCATTCCAATAATAAAAAGTATATTAACGAAAAGGACAATCATACTTTGACGTTTAAAACGAATTGCAAACATCGGAATCGTAAAACTAACCGGAATTGCAACAAGTTGGAATAACGCTAAAACAAATCCAGCGTTTGTTGGATTTAATCCATCATCAATCATTATTTCAGGTAGCCATGAGATTAATATGTAAAATAAAGAAGATTGTAGACCCATGAATAAAGCGATTTTCCATGCAAAACCATCTTTCCAAATTCCACCACTTCGTTGACTATATTCCAAATATGGCATACTTGATGCTTTTTTCCCTTTTTTCCCTTTTAAAATAAAAAGCCATAAAATAAAAGCAATGATCGCGGGAAGGACCCAAATGAATAAAGCCCATTGCCACCCTAAATCCATTCCTTCTGCAATTGGTACACTTACAGCTGAACCAGCCGTCGCAAAGATCGACATCGACGTTGTATACAAGCTCGTCATTAAAGCTACTTTGGCTGGGAAGTTTTCTTTAATCACACCTGGTAATAAAACATTCAAAACAGCTATTCCTAGCCCGACTAATAATGTTCCTGTAAATAAAAAGAATGATAAGGAAATTGTCCGTAAACTAATACCAATAATTAAAATAAGTAAGCCAATCGTTAAAGTTATTTCATTCGTCCATCTATTAGCTATTCTCGGAACGAGTGGAGACATAATTGCAAAAGCAATTAAAGGTAAACTCGTTAAAAAGGCAATTGCCCAATTCGGAAATCCTATATCATCTCGTACCATACCTATGATCGGTCCAACCGACGTAATGGCTGGTCTTAAATTAAATGCCACAATAATGATTCCGATAAATAATAGTATTTGTCTATGTTGTACGTTGTTATTTTCTTGTTTCATAGGATACCCCTTTCTAACAATTAATCATAACACATAACGGATAGTTATATGTCCCGTTTGTTTTTCGTTTCGACATATT
>DXHX01000024.1 GCA_019113205.1 Candidatus Pseudogracilibacillus intestinigallinarum
CACGCTCCGATTATTATGTTAGCGGAAAAAGCTGCTGATTTAATTTTAGAACGTAAGCCATTAGATCCTTTACATTACGATTTCTACAAACACGAATCAAAAACTGAAAAAGTGACACAGTAAATAATAGAGTACCCTCTGAAGTTAGAGTGTGTACGGTACTGGTCCAAGTTAGAGTTCTTTACTCTTACTTAGGCCAGTACGTTCTCTGGCTTCGAAGTGGTGTACTATAACGATAGTAAATGACCGTTATAAATTATATGTATACGCCTTTATTTTATCATTATAATTTATAGAAGATATGTGCATATACTTTAGTATATATTTTTTATACTTATCATAATTTTTCATATCGATTACCGAATGGAAAATTTAACTTACAATTTGTATAACTCGGGAAATATAGCGAGTTCACATAATATATCTTTTAGTAGATGTATTCCCTTTTCGATTTGTTTAAATGATGTATATTCATCTGGATGATGACTTAGCCCATCTTTAGAAGGAATGAAAATGACTCCCGTCGGATATTTCAACGCCATATTCATCGCATCATGCCCTGCTCCACTTGGCATTTCCTCATATGTAAAGTTACGTTTTTCACAACCAGATTTTGCCAATTCTAGTAACTTTTCATTTAATAATACCGGTGTTTCATTTGTAATTTTTCTAAACGTTACTTGGACACCTCGTTTCTTTTCCAATTGTTTAACAAAGACATGCAATTTCTCGATAAGGCGTTCTTTTGACTCCATATAAATGCTACGAATATCAACGTGTAACTTTACTTCTCCCGGCACAATATTCATCGCACCAGATTTTACTTTACACGCCCCAACCGTTGCAACTGTTTTTGCATCCTCTTCTTCTAGAGCAAGTTGTTCCAAATATAATGCGAATTCTGAAGCCGCGAGCAATGCATCTTGCCGTGAGCGCATCGGTGTCGACCCTGAGTGAGATTGACGTCCATGAATTGTCACATGATACCTCGTCGGTGCTGCAATTCCTGTAACAAGTCCAATATCTTTACCAATTTCCTCTAAAACTGGCCCCTGTTCAATATGTAACTCAAGAAATGCCTTCAATTCATCTTCGTTTCGTTCAGCCATTGAAATATATTCCAGCGAAAAGCCCTTCTGTGCAATTACCTCTGTAAAAGTTTGGTCACTTTTATCGTGTAACCTCATCACTTCTTCGAGATCTAACGTCCCGACCATCGCTTTACTTCCCACTGTTGCCAGACCAAAGCGTGCTGATTCTTCACACGCAAAAATAATAACTTCTAATGGATGCGTCGTTCTAACTTTTTCTTCATTAAGTGCAAATAACACTTCCAGTCCAGCTAGTACACCGACTGTTCCATCATACATTCCACCATTATATACGGTATCAATATGTGAGCCGACCGCAACTGCCGGTAAAGATGGATCTGTTCCTTCTCTACGAATTATGACATTTCCAATCTCATCTTGACGGTATAGTAATCCTTCCGCTTCACAAAGCCGTTTTATATACTGCAATGCCTGTGCCTCTTCCTTCGAATAAGCCAATCGATTCATGCCTTCACCCGTATAACCGTATTCATTTATTTGCCGAAACATTTCTTTAAAGCGTTCGATTTTCACCATCGGAATCCTCCTAACCTCTCACACATCATTCAGTAGACAATCATTATATAATATTCCTCAATTTTCGTACATATAAATCCTTCAATCATGTGAAGGTAAAAGTATCGTAAATGGGGTTCGCTGGAGTTTACATGGGATATGTTTGGTGAATGAGATTCGCTGGATTTGGTATGGTTGTGACAGATGGATATCCGCAAGTGAAACGGAAAAATGGTGACAACTTGCGAAATTAACTCATATTTACGCAAGTGAAACGGAAAAATGGTGACAACTTGCGAAATTAACTCATATTTCCGCAAGTAAAACGGAAAAACGGAGACAACTTGCGAAATTAACTCATATTTCCGCAAGTGAAACGGAAAAACAGAGACAACTTGCGGAATTAAACCATACATCCGCAAGAAAAACAGGAAAACCCCTAACTACTCACAGCACTAATCACTATCCCCCTACAACCACACGCGGTGTCCGGTACCATTTTCTAATAAAAAGTAATTTAACTTTTAAAATAAGGTTCATTGTATCGATGGGAATGAGTGACAAATTCTGGTGGCATTTTATATTTCGTCTGTCCTTCTTCTGTTGCATATCCTAAAGGTAATAAACCAATTGGCTGAACATATTCGGGCAAACGAAAGGATTCTCTAATTTTATTTTCATCAATTCCACCAACCCAACAACAACTTATACCATTTTGAGTCATCGTCAAAATCATATTTTGGACGGCATTGGCAACATCTAAAGGCACCCATTTATACCCCAAGTTACCATACCTTGCTGCTGTTCTTTTTTTATTCGCACAAATAATTAAAATTACTGGCGCCGATTTAATCCATTGCTGATAGTTTGAAGTACCCGCATAAAACCCACTAAATGTACATGAAACCACTTTTTCTTTATAGGGCGGTTCCTTTATCACAATAAATTCCCAAGGTTGCATATTACCACTTGAAGGTGCTAATGTGCCAGCCTCTAAAATGCTATACAACTGTTCATCAGAAATAGGAATATCTTGAAATTGTCTTACACTCGATCGTTTATATATCGCGTCTATTTTTTTCATGACCATCTATCCTTATGAATCATATTTTCCATCGATAAACTTTTCAATTGCATTGGTGATTCTCCTAATGCATATCCACATGCGAGCATTGCGACAGGTTCAACATACCATGGTAATGACAAGGTTTCCCTAATCGTTTCTGGTTCAAACTCCCGAATAATGGCTGAATTTATTTGTAAACAAGTAGCTAACAGTCGCATATTTTGAATCGCGCTTTCCGCTTCCTTTTGTGCGATTAATATGCCTTTAGAACCTATTCTTGACATTGCTCGTCTTTTTTCAATAACAATAACTGATAAAAATGGCACATCTTCTATCCACTTTTGCGGAATAGATTCTTTCACCATATAAGGACTCAAAAGGTCATTTGCAAGCTTGTTTCTCAATATACTATCACCAATAACAATTAACTCTCTCGCTTGGTTACTAATGGAACTTGGTCCAGCTAAAAATGCTTCATACAACATCTTCTCATCTTTTGCTTCTAATTTTTTATCGTCATATGTTCGCACATTTTGAATTTGTTTCATTTGATTCAATACATGTAAAGCTTCGATTGAAACCACATCCCTTCGTTTTATGATTCCCAAATAACGCCGGGTGATTTTGTGACACAATCGATATGCACATCTGTTTTAATGACCCCACCAAAAGTATGGTTAGAGCCAAATGCAACATGAATGGTATTTTTCGCCTTTTCATCCTCTAAAATATTACCAGTTACCCTAGCGGCATGGTTTGTTCCTATTCCAAGCTCAGCAAGCAATCTTCCATCCCCCTCGCCTAAAATATCCATTAATTTTTGTCCTACTTCACCTGAAGCATGTACTAAACGACCTGCGGCAATTTTTAAAATAACTGGTTCATGAACGAGCCCAATTCCAGCGATAGATCCGTTAATTTCGATTTCACCTTCCGCCTCACCTTCTAATGGCGCAATATATGCTTCACCAGATGGTAAATTACCTGAGTCACCTTTCTTATGGAAGACACCTGTACTTGGCACCCCTTTTCGCTCACCAATAGGTATACGTAACGTTAACCCGTCACCAGATTCAATCGTCACTTTCTCATGTGAAGTTAATAATGCTACAATTTCATTCGTTTCTTGTTCAACCCGATCATAATCTGCATTAATCGCTCCATGTAAAAAAATATCTTCGTTAATTCCTGGCATCGTAATGACACTTATTCCTTGTTCACTCGCATGTCGGCGAGCAACAGTATGTGTTAACGAATGTTTCGTTAAACAAAAAACAATGCCATGGTTTAACATTTCCTTTGCAATATGAGCATCAGGTTCCTCTCCCGATTTATTCCGATCCTCCATCACATGAATATAAGTTTCCCAACCTAATTCATGTAAAGCTTGGTGAAATGCTGACCCTAAATCTTTCGTTGACATATCTGTCACGACTAACACACTTACATCCGTATCAAATTTAAAATTTACTTCCATTATTTTTTGAACAACTTCTTTTATATCGCTCATATTAATGCCCTCCCATATGAAAAAAATGAGGCAATTTTTGTCTTTCGCCTCATTTTTCAATTAAATGTATTCCTTTAAAACGGATGCCGCAAGAGAAATAGATAAAACGATTGGAAGATTCGTCGCTTGCATTGCTCTTTCCTTATGTGATTCATCATACCCCATACAGTCAAGTACAATTACTGTAGCACCTTGCTCCTTCAACGAATCCGCTGCAGATTCAATATCACTTTCCTCATATGGTGATGCTGCTTCTACAACGATAGGCACACTTATTTCATGCCACTTTTCCATCAATTGATCTTTTTGTTCTTCTAACGGGACGATCAATCCTAACTTACCTTCTCTTAACACCGCACTCATAACTTTGACTAAAATTTTATCTGGAAATAATAATAATTTTTCTGATTGAATCGTAGGAAAATCACCAGTACATAGTAATAAAACGACCGATACTTCCTCTTCTAACTGATTTAATTCTCGTTGTAATAATGGCAATAACGCCTCTTTCTTAATTTTGGTAGATTGTCCATTACGTAAGCGAGAAATATACGTTGTGTCTCCTTCATTCGGCCATAATGCTTTAATTTCACTATCTGACAAGCTATCTAAAGCACCTCTTTGGATCATTTCGACAGACTCGCCTAAGACCGATTGAATAATTGGAGCCACATCGGTTCTAGGCGACTGACCAATTGTTAGCACACCAACTCTTTTCATTAATTTTGCTTCCCTAATGTTTGAATATGTTTCATGGAGCCGTATAATGCTTGAATACGGTCAAACTCATCTGCATCATAAAAGGAAATTTTTGAACGCCCAAAATCTTTCGCCACTTCAATACTAAATCTAACGGCTTGGGCAATATCCACTTCATGGCTCGCTCCTGTTCCACTTCCTGGTACAGCCGTTTTTGTCGTAATTGCTAGTCCAACAACAGGTGCACTCGTTGCAACAGAAGGTTGTAAAATACTATTAATATGATATAGGCCATTTCCATAAGGAGTAATATCTTGAATCGATACAGCAAACGTTTGCGCTAATTCTCCTGTTGTCACTTCTTTTATCCGAACTAAATCATCCGAGAACTTTAAAATATAGCCATCCTTTACTGTTTGCGATAAACAAATACCGCGATGGTTAAATACTCTATTTCCTTTTGTCGTATCAATAGAAATAATAGCTTCCATTTCTTCTAGCACTTCATATTTATTCATCGTTAAAATATCCACAGGTGAATCCATAAATTCTACCGGATCATGTGGTAAAGTTGGAGCATCTGGGCAAATATGAGTTGTAACATATACATCTCCTTCTAAACGATCCCCACGTTCACTCATTTCAGCTAATTTTAATGCTGTTGCTACAGCTGCAGCTGCACCATCGCCATCAGAAACAAATCCAATTCTTGTCGGTCTAGCTCCAATACCACCTAAGCGACCAATCACACCTAATGTAGGCGCATTTCCACCGTCAGCTTTTCCTTCTGTTCCTTTAATTAAAATTTTCACAAAATCTGTATAACCTTTTTCCCCGTGTACACGTTCCACACTGCATGAAGCATATGTGTAAGACTCAAATAAAGCCTGTACTGTCTTTCCTTCTACACTTGGATTATCTAATATATCTAATACTTCTAATACTTGTTTTAATGCCATTTGTTTTTCACCTCATAAAATTTTCTTTTGAATAATTGGTTCTACCACTCGTAATAACTTTTCATTAAACATCGTCGTACTTAAAATTAATTTTTCCTTTGGTACAACAATAACTGCTACATCTTGGCCTTCTTCTATTTCAGCACTAACAATTGGAAGACCCGTGTTGGTATCGAGTGTCATAATTAAATCTGGAAAAGTGCCATGACGTACGCCATTTATTTCGGCTGTCATGTATTCATTCCAAAATGTTAACTCCAGATCATCCACATATACTAACCCGACGTCAAATCCACCTTCTTTTTTCAATGTAAAGGACGTTACTTTTCCCTCGTATAAAATACTTCCTTCTAAATAATTTACTGCTGCTTCTATTCTTTCTTTTCCTTCATTAGCACTTAATAATACTTCTCCTAATTCAATTGCTTGAGTAATTGCTCCGGCTGATGCATTTTCTTTTACATACTTTATGGACACAGGATTACGACAAACCCCGACTAGTCCACCTGCTTTTACAGACAGTTCACGCATTGTATCTGAAACATTCCCTAAAGATCCAGCTACAATTCCTTCTATAGCACGTTCGTTTTTACCACCTGCAAATGCTTGTATCGACCGGTAACTTTTGTCTTCAGATAAATTCATTGACCCCATTGATCCTGTTGGATGGGCTCGTCCATTCGATGGTGCATCCAAAATAGGTAATCCTAATGCAGCTGCTTGTAACCAACCATTTGTCGTCGTTGCTGCACCATTTTCATTCGTCATAATTGCCGCAACAGGAGCATCTAATTCTGCCTGCATTCTTTTTACTGCATCAATTGTTTGCTCATCACTTAAAAACATATCTTTGGCAGATGGTGCTCCAACTAACGAAACACAAACAACTACATCCTCATCCGCAAATTCATCTACCGTTTTTAGGACTGGGGCACCTCGTTTGAATGCCTCATCAAGTTTATTTAAACCCTCCTTGATGATGCCACCACCTCCACCACCTAAAATACAACCACCATAAATAGCATGAATGCCATCTTCTTTCGTTAATTTTCTAGCCATATATATTCCCTCTTTCTATCTTGCTTTCCATAATGATGTAAAGAAGCTATACAATGCGTCTCCTGCAATAAAACCAGCTGCAGTAGTGAACATTGCACTTTCAGCAGATTCGCCACCAACTCGTAAAATAATTAAACGAATAATAATACCAGCGATTACCGCCCAACCAGCTAATGGATTGACAATTAATAAACCTGTCGCCAGCATAATTCCCATTTGTCGTTTAGAACCACCAATTAATTGAATAAGCGCACCAGGAATCGCCCATAACAACAACATTAACCCAACATTTCCTGATAAACCTGATTCAATCGTTGCCGCATATACATGGTTCACTGGAGGTACTAAATCTTGTTGGAAAAAACTATCATGGAATAATGTAACCATTGCAATCGCAACCCCGAATCCGATTGCAGCACTTTTTAATTGTAGTCTTCTTCCGAATAATTCCTCTTCAACAGATTTTCCTGAACGTAAAATTGCACCTGTTTTAAAGTCATATCCGAGATCCGCAAATGCTGGACCAGTTGCAGCTGTGTAACCAGTTAACATCGCTAAAGCAATTGGTGGAAAACCTAGTAGCATCCCGACTAATAACGATATTAATGTAACCGCAAATGCTGGGAACCATCCAGAGTGCATCGCAGCAATCCCAACGATAATTTCACTTACTAATGCTGCCGCTGCTGCAAACAATACGAATAAAATTAACTGGTATACTGGCATCTCTGCATATAAACCAGCAAGTACTGCAACAACTATGGCACCTAAAACATAAAATAAATATCCTAACGCAAAACCATTTTTAACGTCTTTATCTGTTCTCGAATTCGTACTTTGATCATCCTTATTTTTTGGTTTACGTAAAATAACGATAAACTGAATTAAAGCAATCATCCCTGCACCAATCATCATTCCATGTGGAACGTATAATGCATCTAAATCTACATTGAATAACGGGACAGAGTATGCACGTAATAATAGCCCAATACCAAACATCGTTAATGCAACGATATTTCCAATAAAAGCAACCCCGAATGCTGACATGGAAATACCGAAATGTGAACCAAGAAGTCCTCCAAAAATACCTAATCCTAAAATTTTCGCTTTTTGTCCACCTTCGTCTCCTGCTTTTAATGCCTCAGCCGTTGCTACACCCGGTGCCCAAATTTCATTGGCACTAAATAATTTTGAGTCAAATACACGATATAAAATAAATACATCGACACATAACGCAATCCCCGCACCAATTAACATCGGTATAATTAAATCTGGCATTCCTAATACAAACGGTAATCCTATTGGGATTAATAAACTATTTGCCGCACCAAATGTGGCCGCCGAAATAGTCGTTTGTATTAAGTTTTGATTTTCTAATGTTTTATATTTATAAAACATTTGCAAAGGAATTCTAGCTACTAACATCGCAATTAATGCACCAATAATGGATGTATTTGGTGTGATTCCTAATGTTGTTATTAACTGCATTCCAATAATCGCACCAAGTATGGCTACGATAGCCGAGAATAAAATAAATGATAGATCAAAAGTTCTCTTATTTTTCACTGTAATTCCTCCTATTATTGAAGCTTATAGGCAACTGCCTGAGCTTCGACTAAATCCACCATCGGTATTGTGACTCGATCTTTTGCAAATTGTTTTAAATGAATGGTAGAAAAGCCTGTACAAGCAAATAAAATAACATCTGCCCCTTCTTCCTTCATACGATTCATCAACATAACTAACTTATTTTTTGCATCATCTGAAAATAATGAAACTGTATTTCGTAATGTTGGTTCATAATGATATGAATAAAAATGATTCCCTAATACTTTTAAGATGTTTGGCGGAGCTTCCTCTGTAATTCCGATGACTCCTACATTATCTCCTAATGTCTTCGATATATTCGCTCCTACTGCTCCCGCACCATATACTGGAATTGATACAGCTTGTTTTACCTCCTGCAAAGCCGGGTCTGCCGCACAACTAATTGTTAATGCTTTATATTTCCCGCTTTTTTCCATTCCTCTCGCCAGCTCAACAATTTTTGGAATAGCTTCCTGCTCTGTCTGAGCATTATAAATTCCTTTCGGTTGATCCATGATACATTTCGTTTCACTATCTATCGATAAAAAATCACGCATTAATTCTCCATGTTCTGACAAAACTTTTCCTTCACTTGTTAATACACGGATGATTCCTAACATATATATCACTCCTTTCCCCTCGTATCCAATGCGACTTTTCGAATCTTTCTCTAAATATAATATATTCAGATTATTATGTATATACGCAAAATGAGCGTAAAAAAAGGAAGGCAAAGCCCTCCTTTTTCTCACTGTGAGCAATATCAATCATTCATCATATAAAAACAAAACTGAAGGGAAAAGATTGTTTTTGCATCATTTAAATCTATATTCATTATTTCTCGTATTCGTTTTAAACGATATGTGATCGTTCTTCTATTTAAATACATTACTTTCGCTGTTCTTGAAGCATTGCAATTTTCGGCTAAATAAACTTTTAATGTTTCAATCAAATCCGCTTCCATTTGTTGAAGTGGAAGCATCATGTAATGAACAAAATCATTTACATGTGGATCCTTTTGCAAATTTAATAAGATAGAGGAAATACCTAATTCACTTTGGTCATATACAGTTGAATTTAACCCTAAGTCTTTCCCGATTTCAATAACTTTTGCTGTATTATCAACTTTTTCTATAATGGACGTTGTATCTATAAAAGGATAACTTATCCCTATCTTTACATTCTCTAATAATGTTCGAGGTTGTTGCTTTTTCCATTGGTGTTTCAATTCGATGGATGTCGCCTCACGATGATTTATCCAAACGAGCACAAACACATTTTCATTTCTTTCCATCACAATATAATCTTTCACTTCGGTTAAATGTTTCATCATATTTTCAATATGGGAAAGTAAAATTAACGATTTTCGCAAAAAGGTATGATATCCGATGGCTTCTGTTATATTTAATTGGTCTAAATGAATGACCATTTTTAGATCCTTTTCGTCCTCTAGATAGTTCCATCTTTCTATAAATTCCCCTTTTTGCATTTGTAGACTAACAATTTCAGCCATCATAGTAATGTGAATTTTATCTACTAACCGAAATATCTCGGTGTCCATTAACAATTCTTTTTGTTTGTTCCTTTCATATACAATATGGAGAAGTCCATATTTCTTCCCTTTCGCAAAAAGAGTGACAACCATTCTTTTTAATGCCTCTGAATATATACAAGCATGTTTTTCATACGTTTCAAATTCGGTATTAAATTTTTGTACGTACATCTCTGTCTGTTCATATGTTGGGAGGGAAAATAGTGTGAAATCATTTCTCCATTTATCGCTTTTTAATTTATGTGCACAATATAACAACTCGCCGTTCATGTTTTCTATATACATAACTAACCCAAACGATTTATAAATATCTTGCAAAATCGTCGTGACATTTTTATAAGACTTTCCTTCAATTTCTTCGATCAATCGATCATCTGTTGATTGTTGTAATTTTGCATATAACGGCGTTAAAATGTCAATATAAGGGACATCTTTTGGTAATGTAATAATGGGAAAATGATGTTCCTCCGCTAATTGAACAATGGATGGAGGGATTTCATCAATAAATCTACCTAGCTTTATGATGAGTCCACTTGCCTTTAATTCGATGAAAGATTTTACTATGTTTATTTGAGCTTGTTCATCATCTTTAATCGCGTAAAAGCTTGTTAAAATAAGCGTCTCTTTTACATTCCATTTATCAACATGAGGAATCTCCATCACTTCAATATATTTTACCTTTTTATTTAAACCTTTCTTCCCGTACCTTGCCTCTGCTTCAAACTTTTTAATGATTTGCATTACTTCATGAACCATCATTTTCATACACACCCTTGATATGTTTGTCATCGGTATACTCATTTTGCTATCTATACTATAATTATATAAGTATTTTTCCTAAGATGAATACTAATTAGTATTAGAAGAAAGGTTTTATTTTAAAAATTCCATCCTTATAGTGAATATATCTTTAAAGTTATTTATTTTCGATAATTGCTTTTGCTTGGCCACTTTGTTTCAAACGAACGACGATAAACCAACCGATCAAAGCACCTGACACACTACTCACTAAAAATGACGGTAAGAAGAAAAATATTCCAAACGATGTCCCCATAAATAATGTAGCTAAAGGAATCGATGCAAATGATCCTAAAATACCTGTCCCGATGATTTCACCAATAACTGCCGCACTATGTCGGTTCCATTTTTTATATAAATAACCTGCCAAAAACGCACCAATCATCCCGCCAGGAAAAGCTAAAATCGACCCTAATCCTAGCATATTTCGAATTAAGCCAATGATGAACGCGATGATTACAGCTGGTCCAGGACCGAGTAAAATCCCCGCAACAACGTTAACAGCATGTTGGACAGGATACGCCTTAGCAAAACCTGCTGGAAACCATAAAAATTGTGAACCGATAATACCTATTGCAACAAAAACAGCCATAGTCGTCATAAGTCGTGTACGATTCATCTTCTATTACACCTCCTTGTACGATAAAATAACGATAAAAAAGACCACACCCCGACGTCGGAATGTAGCCCTCGATTGTTTTTAGTATAAATATCTTGATGGCCAACACTTCCCCACGCTAGTATTACCTAGATCGGGTTCAAAGGGTCAGAACAATAACGCTCCTCTCAGCCATCCGATAGCTCCCCTAGTGAAATATGGACTTTTCAATTTTATACTATCATACTATTTAATATTGTAAAGATCTTCTTATTCTTCACCTACTTCTAATTGTTCCAATGCTTTTTCTGGAATGTCTGTTTTTTCTACTTCTTCATATGTGACTACTTCATCTTTTTTATAGAAAATTTTTAAATAAGCATTCTTTTTTAATGAGTGATTCGCTGTAAAAGATAATAATAAACTATCTCCGTTTTCATCGTAGCCTTCTAATTTATATTCATAACGTACATTCCCCTGTTCTTCATAACTATCGCCTTCATCTTGAATTTGTACATAATACGTATCTGCACCAATAGTTTGAATAGATGATGTACAAGCCGATAACAAGCCTACGACCAATATCATCATACTTATCATTAATAAACGTTTCATTTTTCTCATCCTTTTCGTTCCGTTTCATTCTATACATAGTATAGGATGAAATTCCGTGCTGTAACATCGATTTCCCTTACGAATAAGCGTTGTAGGCTTACAATATTGTAAGATTAAATAAAAGTGTTCGCATACGGACATCACTCTATTCGCGAGATATAGGAACGTTAAAATAAAATTTCCTTAACTTCCTAAACGGTCTCCTTGCACATTACTAGAAGGTGTAATCATAGTCGACTTATGTAAAATTTTATACACTCTAGGTGCAAATAAAGCTGCTGCGACAATCGTTAATAAATCAACAGGCAAATATACGAGCATTACAAGCCACGTTCCAATATAAGTGACACTTTCTTGTGTATCCATAAAAAATGATAAAGCGAGATACATATAATTTGTTCCGATCATATAATTAAAGAAAAGCCCGATAATAGAGGCCAATATGAACGTAATTAAAGTAGGGTGTTTTTTAGATTCGATCACTTTCCCAGTAACATAAGCGGTGAAAATAAAAGAAATAATAAACCCAAATGTCGGACTTAATACAGCACCTAATCCTCCTTTAAATCCAGCAAAAACAGGAACGCCAATTAATCCAACGAAAAGGTATACAACCATTGCAAGCGCTCCACGGCGACTACCAAGTAATGCACCTGCCAAAAAACAAAAAAATGTTTGTAATGTAATAGGAACACCACCTATTTGTAAAAACGGTGCCCAAGCAGTAATATTTGCCCCGATACTCATTAAAGCGACAAACATTCCGATTAAAGTAATATCAATGACACGAATTTGTTTGTTATTTTTCAATGATATCCTCCTTTTACTATAAAAGTTCAACTTGGTTTCACTATTATTTTGCGAAAAGATTAAAAGGGATTAGTTCATCCATCTTTTCTACAATATAAGTAGGATTAGATGTTGTAAATTTTGGTAATACAGCTAACACAGGAATATTTGTCATCTCTTCAATTAATGCAGGATTCGTTTGTTCTGCTATCCCCTGTTCTTCTTCCGCCCCGTTCAAGATAATGCCTGCAATATCCAATCCCATACTTTGGGCCACTTTTACCGTTAACCAAATATGATTTACTGTACCAAGTCCCGTTCTTGCAACAATTAATATTGGAAAACCTATCTCTTTCGCAACATCTGCAACTACATAGTCCTTCCCCAAAGGAACCCCAAGTCCCCCTGCACCCTCTACAATAAAATACTCATGCGTTTCTTTTATGTTTTTCCATGCTTGCATAATCTGAGTCAAAGATATATGTTGTCCTGCCCTTTTCGCTGCAACATATGGTGCTAACGGCTCTGCAAATTGAAAAGGAGTAATTTGTTCAAACGTATTACGATCTCCAGACATCGTTTTCAAGATAGACGTATCACTTGTAGGATTTTCTCGACTTTCCCCACTCAACATTGGTTTAAATACGCCAACATCTTTTCCATACTTTTTCAATATAGCTGCCATACCGCCACCGACAAAAGTCTTTCCGACATCTGTATCTGTTCCTGTAATAAATAACCCATTCTGTTCCATCCAACCGCTCCTCGTTCTTCTTATTTCGTCGAACCGACTGTAGTTTCCCGTTTCGTTGTTACATTTTGAATCGCTTCCTTTATAATGCAAATCATTTCCCGAATTTCTTCCTCTGAACTAGAAAGGGGCGGCATAAATACAATATTATCTCCTAGTGGTCTAGTTAACATCCCAAGACGACGCATTTCCAATGACACCGCATATCCGACACGTTCTTCCCATGGGAAAGGTTTTTTTGTTTCTTTTTCTTGTACTAACTCAATACCGACCATGAATCCGAGCTGTCTAATATCTCCAACATAATCCAATTCATGTAGTGAAGTTAATTCCATTTCAATAAAACTGGACTTCTGTTGCACTTGTGCCACTATATTTTCCCGTTCAAATAAGTCTAAGTTTGCTAACGCAACAGCGCATCCTAGTTGATTTCCGGTATATGAATGACCGTGAAATAACGTTTTCATATGAATGTAATCATCGTAAAATGCTTCATATATTTCCTCTGTTGAAATTGTTGCGGCAATAGGCAAGTATCCTCCTGTTAATCCTTTACCGACCGTCATAATGTCTGGTACAACACCTTCATGATCACAAGCAAACATTTCTCCCGTTCGGCCAAATCCTGTAGCAACTTCATCAACTATGAGTAATACATTATATTCCGTACATAATTTACGAACTTCCGTTAAAAATCCATCCGGCATTAAAATCATCCCAGCTGCTCCTTGCATCATTGCCTCGATTGTTAAAGCAGCAATCTCATGATGATGATTTTCTAATGTCTTTTTTAATTCTTTTAAACACTCTTCCTTACAAATGTCCGGATCTCCACTTGGGTGACGATATACATATGGAAAAGGAACATGAAAACTTTCAAACATTAGTTTTTCATAAATTCGATGAAACGTATCTACTGCACCGACACTAACAGCACCAATCGTATCACCGTGATACCCATTTTTCATCGTAATAAATTTATCTTTTCCTTCTATATTTTTATTTTTCCAATATTGATATGCCATCTTCAATGCAATTTCGACTGATGTAGCACCACTATCGGAATAAAAAACACGTGTAAGTCCTTCTGGTGTTATATTAATTAATCGTTCTGCTAACTCTGTCGCTGGTCGATTCGTCATTCCAAGCAATGTAGAATGGGAAATTTTTTCTAATTGCGTACGTATCGCATCATCGAGTTCTTTCTTTCTATGTCCATGCACATTTAACCAAACAGAAGAGAACCCATCATAGTATGCATTTCCTTCTGTATCTTTCAACATAACGCCTTCTCCACTTTCAATAACTAATGGATCTTGCTCATAATCTTTCATTTGTGTAAAAGGTAACCAAAGGTATTCTTTACTCTTTTGTATTAATTCATCATGTGTTGACATTATAATCCCTCCATCATTAATTTTTTTCAAACGTCATGTACATCCTTTTTTGTGAAAATTACATAGAAATTGCTCGCTTGCACTTCTGTTTATCT
Organism: Candidatus Pseudogracilibacillus intestinigallinarum; assembly: GCA_019113205.1. GTDB lineage: Bacteria > Bacillota > Bacilli > Bacillales > Amphibacillaceae > Pseudogracilibacillus > Pseudogracilibacillus intestinigallinarum. Next base: position 15,083 of record DXHX01000024.1, read on the forward strand.
TCTACCTCCTCCTTTCTATATACGTAATCATAGAGGAAACAAACCTTTTGTGTCAACCATTTATATTGTAGGTTGACACAAAGGTGCATAAATAGATAAATTTTATAAATAATCCATAAAAAAACACTTTATGATAGCACGAATATTTATGTGCCAACATCATAAAGTGTTTTCTATTTCTTATTTTTATTACTGAATATGAACAATGATAGGATTCATCTAAAAATCATTGACAAAAAAGTTACATCCTCTTATTCGTCCTCATGCATTTTCCACATTTTACCCGGCCAAAATGCAAAACGACCAAGAACCGTCGTAATAGCCGGGACTAATAAAGGTCTCACAATAAACGTATCCAATAAAATTCCTATAGCCGTAATCGTTCCAAAATGAACTAATACTTGTAAAGGTAATATAGCTAATACGGAAAATGTCCGTGCTAATATTAAACCTGCCGAACTAATAACACTACCTGTTTCTCCGACACTTTCTGCAATAGCTTTTTTAAGTGGCATTTCTTTACGTTTTCTCCAAATACTAGAGACGAGGAATATGTTATAATCTTCTCCTAAAACGACTAGGAATACGAATGCATACAATGGAATTAGCCCTTGAATTTCCGACACACCGAATAAGTAGTGTAATACAATCCACCCTAAACCTAGAGCTGATAAATAGGATAGCAAGACAGTCACTAATAAATAAACCATCGCAACAATCGATTTCAAATAAACGACTAATAATATAGCGATAACGAGAAGTAAAACAGGAATAATAACAGCTTGATCTCGACTTGTGATTTCTTCCGTATCATATAAAGTAGCTGTTTCTCCACCAATCCATACATTCTCCTCCACATTCGTTACATTCGCTTCTTCTAATGCATTAAATGCAATCTCCTGTAACTCAGGTATACTATTTACCGCTTCCGTCGCATAAGGGTCAATGGAAAGTGTTACTTGCCATTTTTTCAACGAATCTTTGTTTGTTCCCTCTACAGCATCTTCCACCTTTTCTACTAGAGGATGTGCTTCTAACTTTTCTTGTAAGGAAACATCCTCCCCTTCTGTATCCACTATTATATTGACTGGAGCAATTTCACCTGGTGGATAATGATCAGCAATTAATGTAAAACCTTCACGTGATGGCATATCCTCTGGAAAAGAGTTTAATAATCCATACGTAAATTGCATTTTTGGTACAAATGCCGCTAAACTCCCTAAAATTAATAAAGATAAAAGGATAATCGTCCACGGTTTAGATGTAACGAGATTCCCTAACTTTTTACCAAATCGATGACTTGGTTTAGGACGGCGAATTTTCTTCCCTTTTTTCTGTTCCAATTCTTGAATCATTTCTTCAGGGCGAGGGATGAACGGAATAAAAGCAAATCTCCCTAATAAAGCTAAAATTGCTGGTAATAATGTTAAAGCAGCAATACCCATAATAAAAATTGCTAAACTAAACGGCACAGCGAAGCGGTCATAAGAAGCATAATATGCTAAAGCAAGCGACAGTAGACCAACCACTGTCGTCATCGAGCTCATCATAATAGCTCCACCTGTACCAGTTAATGCCCTTCTTAATGCAACATACTTATCCGCTTCTTTTCGTAATTCATCTCTATAACGAGAAATTAAAAATAAACAATAATCTGTACCTGCACCGAATAATAATACGGTCATAATCGAAATTGCTTGCCCATCCACTTCAATCCATTCTTTTTGCGCAAAGAAACCTAACAATGGGCTAATTACACCGTAAGCAATACCGACCGCAACTAATGGAACGATCGCTAATATTGGTGAACGATATAATACAATTAATAAAGCAAAAACTAAAATGACTGTAGAAATTAATAATGTTATATCTGCATTACTAAATAACGATACTGCATCTGTTTGAATACCGACCGGACCTGAAAAACGTACATGTAATTCACTTCCATCTAACTCCCCAAATAATTCATCACCAAATTGGCTCTTCATCTTTTCTTCTAGAGCATCCAATGCTGTTTGAAGTTGATCTGTAGAAGCTGCTTCCTTAAAAAAGACAGGCGTAATAAGTGCTTTTTCATCCTCTGATGTACTACCTTTTAATGCTTCCACTGGTGCTTCATGAAACGGCGGAATAAAATTTTGTTCATCTACTGGTGATTCCTCTAACGTTTTGTAAAACGCTTGTATTTCTTTGAAATCCTCCTCCGTTAAACTATCTTCCCTATGCCAAACTAATAACAAAGGTACTCCCGCACCGTCGGAAAACTCTTCATTGTCTATTTCGTTTGCAACGACGGACATCGCATCCTCAGGTAACAACTGATTATCTGTCGTTTCCTCCTCATTCACTTGTGGCCAAATAAAAGAAAAAATACCGATAAGCAAAATCCAAACAAAAATGGTCGCCCATCGTGTTTTTTTATTTACAATGAATTCGACCAAGGAACGTATTTTACTATTCATTCTGTCCCCTCTCTCTTTTCCAAATATGGATATAGTAAACATGTATGCTATTTTCCTTTTTGTATATATGTTTACAGCTAATACAAAATTATGCAAGTTCATTTTCACATATACGTTTCATCATTAGAAGAAAGCGTGATACTCATTATTACGAAATGACTATCACGCTTCCTTTTCATTGTAATATTATTTTTCATCCCCGTCATTCATCTACCCTTGATGTTCACCAAATTTCCCCTTTTTGTGGAGGTGATTTTTTGGGGGTTATGCGTTATTTTCGCAAGTTGTAAGCAGTTTTCCTGTATACTTGCGGAATTATGCAATATATCCGCAAGTTAAACACGATTTCCTCGTATACTTGCGGAATTAACCATTATATCCGCAAGTTAAACGTGATTTCCTCGTACACTTGCGGAATTAACCATTATATCCGCATGTTAAACACAATTTCTTCGTATACTTGCGGAATTAACCATTATATTCGCAAGTTAAACACAATTTCTTCGTATACTTGCGGAATTAAAACGGAT
>DXHX01000025.1 GCA_019113205.1 Candidatus Pseudogracilibacillus intestinigallinarum
AAATAACTTTCTAGAATGTCTTAACATTTTTTATTATTTACACATAATTCTTGACGGTACCAGAATGTGTGCCGAAGTTGCAAGAATACGTGCCAAAGTTGCAAGAATACGGGTTAAAGTTGCAAGAAAGCGTGCCGAAGTTGCAAGAATACGAGTCGAAGTTGCAAGAATGCGGGTCAAAGTTGCAAGAATGCGTACCGAAGTTGCAAGAATACGAGTCGAAGTTGCAAGAATACGGATCTAAGTTGCAAGAACGCAACCATAAAATCCAATCACCTCCCCACAAAATGGAAATAGGAGTTTTGGTGTAGAAGATATTTTGTGGATACAGTTGGAAGAAACAAAAATCAAATCTAGGAATATATAAGAAATCAGTTAAAAGATAATGATATAAACGATCAACTAACGTTATTCGAAGAGTGCGAATCATTTACGGGACAACAAAATTAAAAAGATAACTTATGGGGGCACTACCTTCATACTGGTGGTTTTGATTCATTAGTACTTGTAATAAAGGATATCTAAGAAGAGAATGAAGCATTGTTACAATAATGGTACATCCGAAACAAATGAGTTTAAGATAAACGCATTTTTTCGTCAGAAAGTATGATGTTAAAAATGAAAAAAATTGATGTATATATATTGCGATTTCATTCAATCTGTACTATGATTAAAAACAAATCATACTAAACTAATCGGAAAAGAATTACTTAGTCGTTATCATATATAATGATTTATTTTTCGGTATAGAAAGGAAGGCTTTTTTTGGATATTTTGCAAGTTGTACTTATTTTACTTATCTTTACAGTACTTATTTTTGGGTTATTTCAATTACAACGAAAACATATTTCCTTTGGGAAGCGGGCATTACTCGCTTTGGTCGTTGGGATTGTTTTTGGATTAATCATTCAATCCATTTATGGGGCATCATCCCCGATTGTTGAAACAGCAATGGACTGGATCAATATCGTTGGTGATGGATTTGTATCATTATTAATGATGCTCGTCATTCCGATCGTCTTTATTGCTATATTACGAGCGTTCACTAGCTCGACTTTTACAGAAGGCTTTGGAAAAATTAGTGGAATTGTTATCGGAATATTAGTTGCAACGGTAATGATTTCAGCGGCAGTAGGGGTTGGTTCAGCAAGTTTATTCCAACTAGATGGAATAGAAATTACAGAAGGTAATGAAGAGTTTGAAGCAATTCAACGCATTGAAGAAAGAGCGGCCGATATTGAAGGGGATACATTGCCGACGATGATTCGTAATATGATTCCAGCGAATATTTTTGTCGATTTTACACAGGAACGTTCCACTTCAGTAATTGCTGTCGTTATATTTAGTGTCATTGTCGGTACAGCTTATATGGGTGTACGGAGAAAACAACCAGATTATGCAGAAAAGTTTGCAACAGGGGTAGAAGTAATATTTACGATTATTATGCGTGTTGTAACACTTATTTTACGTTTAACACCGTACGGTATATTAGCGTTAATGCTAAATAAAGCAGCGACGAGCGATATTGCGACATTTATTGATTTAGGTAAATTTATTATCGCTTCATATGTTGCTATTCTTATTATGTTTATCGTGCATATGCTACTAATTCGTTTTGCGGGATTAAATCCATTTACGTATGTGAAAAAAGCACTGCCTGTATTAATATTTGGATTTTCTTCTCGTTCAAGTGCAGGTGCATTGCCATTAAATATTGAAACACAAAAAAGAGGCCTCGGTGTCTCAAACGGAGTGGCAGATGTTGCAGGAGCATTTAGTGTAACAATTGGTCAAAATGGATGTGCTGGTATTTATCCAGCGATGTTAGCGGTCATGGTTGCGCCGACAGTTGGTATTGATCCATTTACTCCATCCTTTATTGCGATGTTATTAATCGTTGTTGCCATTGGTTCGTTTGGTGTTGCTGGAGTGGGCGGAGGAGCGACATTTGCTTCTTTAATTGTTCTATCTACATTAAATTTACCGATTGCGATTGTAGGGTTATTAATTTCCATCGAGCCGATTATCGATATGGCTCGTACAGCATTAAATATTAGTGGAGGAATGACGGCAGGTATTTTAACGTCAAAAATTACGAACAATCATGATAAAACAATTTATGATGATAAAACAAAACAAATTGACATGAATTATGATGCAATGTAAGTGTTAAAACGTCCCCTTAAAGTTAGAATGATATGCTAACTTTAAGGGGCTTTTCTTTGTCTACATATAACTATGAAAAAAGCAACAATATATTGTACATGTTGTTACAAAAGGTAATCTCTCAAAAATACATAGAACGATAATAGTTATTATAAGAATCATATTCCATAATTACATTGGTCTTTTTATTTTATTATATGATACGATACTATTAATATTTCACAAAAAAAGAAAGGAGGATCTTATGCATAAATTTCCAATTCGTCTGCCCGCTATTATATGTATGTTACTTTTCGTATCGGCTTGTTCCGACAAAGATAAACCATTAATTGTTGAATCTGATTCTAAAAGGGAAGAAGTTATAACAGAAGTAGATATTTTTCAAGATATGATGTATCGACTAAATAACGTATATTTTCCAACAGATGTTGGACATTTAGAACGAATGTCTATTTCTTATGAAGTAGAAAATGATGAGTTAAAGCTAGAATATAAGTATAACACTTATCATGAAAAAAAAGAGAAAGGATTGACCATCCCTTCAAGAATAAGTTTGTACGTAAATCATGAAGATGCGAATAACAAGAAGTTTCTTGAGGGAAAAGGTCGATATTTCGCACTGGACAGTTTGGAAGGTTATATTCAAGAACGAAATGGCCAAATAACGTTTCTTGGTACAGACAATGAATATGATGATGAATTTTTATATGTATTTGATGACATAGAAGAATCAGATAGTTTTCAAGCTATCTTTGATCTAGACATGCAAAAAAGGCTCCATTTAGATTATGTAAAAGGTTATGCATTTTTTGATTATTTATTTCAATTAGATATGGAAGATCAGTCCTTTTTAGATTTGCAACATACTAATTTTGAGATTAAAAAAATAAGTATGCAAATCGTCAATTCTTTTGAACACGATAAACCGTCTCTCGGTAGTGAATTATATATTACATATGGCTATGAGGACTATACTTTCACATTAAGCATGTCGACATTAGGTACAAGAAATGCTCCTTCTTATCGAGTGTGGGAAGAGAATGGATATGAATATTATGTACACGGGAATTATTCGGGGGAACAAGGTGATGAATTTAAGATTGAAAAGGAAGATTATAAAGAATTTATTCGTTTTATCAATCGAAAAATAACGGATGAGTAAAGAGAGGTAGGATTGAATCATAATAAATGAGTTCTAAATTTTTTACTGTATACATGCTGTTGTCCTCCTCCTTTGTAGCGTAAGCCTTAATGGTGGAGGAATTATTACTTTGTATGATTGATTGCTATTGGAAATCCTAGTTACAGTAGGATAGATATTAAGAATATAAAGTCAGTTAAAGAAGACTCTGAATAAGATGCTATATCTATTTTCATTCTAGTATGTTATACTAATTAAGTAGTCGAATATGTTTGAAATGAATTATTTTTTAACCTTATCCGCACTGGCGCAACTTAGGGGTTGCAAGGATGTATGAGTAGGTAGGGCTTACATTGTTTAAGTTTATGAAACGCCCGCGGCAGTTTATTTTTAAAATTCGAAATATAAGGCATCTACAATGGTAGGTGTCTTTTTCTATGGCTAAATATCTCTCTTTGACGTATTTTTACGTAATACGAGGAGGATGAAAAGTGAATCTATTGTAAGAGATGTAAACACAAAATGGCACAAAATTTTAGTAAATTTTAATTTTAAAGAATAAACTAGACCATTACGAACCAAGGTAACAGTTGTTTTCCTATCATTCACCTTTAATAATCGTCCCAAACTTAGTTCCAAACGAATATATTTCCATGCATTTTGTTAGAAAATCCATAAAAGTAAAAAACCTTGAAACACTGATGAAATCAATGTTTTCAAGGTTTTTAAAAATGTTAAATGTGTTAAGTTTCGCTTAACGAGAGTAGAATTCAACGATTAATGCTTCGTTAATTTCTGCTGGTAATTCAGAACGTTCAGGTAAACGAGTGTACGTACCTTCTAATTTGTCTGCATCAAATGTTAAATACTCTGGAACGAAAGTGTTTAATTCTAGAGATTCTTTAATGATGTCTAAGTTACGTGCTTTTTCACGTAATCCGATTGTTTGACCTGTTTTCACACGGTATGAAGGGATATCTACACGACGTCCATCAATTGTAATGTGACCGTGGTTTACTAACTGACGTGCTTGACGACGAGTACGAGCAAAACCTAAACGGTAAACTAAGTTGTCTAAACGTGATTCTAAAAGAACCATGAAGTTTTCACCGTGAATACCTTTCATTTTCCCAGCTTCGTCAAATAAAGTACGGTATTGACGTTCGTTTAATCCATACATGAAACGTAATTTTTGCTTTTCTTGTAATTGTAAACCGTATTCTGAGATTTTTTTACGTTGTGTTCCGTGTTGACCTGGTGCGAAAGGACGTTTGCTTAATTCCTTACCAGTTCCTGTTAATGAAATTCCGTAACGACGGGATTTCTTCCATAATGATCCTGTAAAACGTGCCATTTGACATGACTCCTTTAATTTTATTATTGCATAAAATAAGGAAACGTGAACGAGATCTTGTCCATTTTGTTTTCATGTATCTTCGCTCCAGCAGCCGAGAGTTACGCAATACACCTCCTAATTAGAGGAACAAAATGCATTCAAGCATCTGTGCACATAAGCTACCTAATTATTTTACACAAAAGATATTATAGTATTAATTCGTATAAATGTCAAATTGATTTAAACAAAACAAATAGAAAGATTGGGAAATATAATTTAAAAGGAAAAATCGCTATTAAAACATAATGGTTACAAAGGTTCAAAAGGGGAAATGTAAGAAATAAATAGACATTCATATTTACATCTTATTTTTTTGTGTTTTTTTAGCCATAATGGAACAAAACATGTTATTATATATGAAAGAGGATACAGAATGATGAAGATATATTTTTATAAAGAAGAGAGAAGTTTATTTTATACATATATCCTTCTATAAAAAATGATTAGGAGGTACATCATGGAAATTATTATTGCAATCATTTTAGCCGTTATTGTACTTATTATAATTGGATTAATGCTACGTAAAAAAGTGTATGACAAAGTGGATTTATATGAAAAGTGGAAATTAGATATTATGGGGCGAAATGTTGCCGAGGAACTTTCTAAAATTAAACAATTAACTTTAGAAGGGGAAACGAAAAAACAGTTTGAACAATGGAAAAAAGACTGGGATACAATTTTAACAGATGATTTAGCGAAAATCGAAGAAATGTTGTATGACACAGAACAAGCGGCAGATAAATTTCGTATTAAAAAAGCGAACGAGCAATTCGTGAAAATGGACGCATCTTTACAAGTGATTGAAGAAAAAATCGAAAATATTTTAAAAGAATTAGATCAATTATTACAAACAGAAGAAAAGACGCGTGAAGAAATCGAAGAGCTTGAACCTGTTTTACATACATATAAAAAACAATTAACACAAAATCATTATCAATATGTAAAAGCTGTAAAACGTTTTGAAGCAATGGTGCAACAATTAGAAGAACAGTTTGAACAATATCATGCCGAAGTGAGTGAAGGAAATTACGGAAAAGCAGCTACAATGAAAGATGAAATAAAAGAGAATTTAACTATATTACAAACAGAAATGGATCAGTATCCTGAAGTATATAAACAGTGTAAATCTGAATTGCCTTCGCAATTAGATGAATTATACCGTGGTATGGAGGAAATGAAAGAGGACGGGTATCGTCTCGAACATTTAAAATTAGACAAGGAAATTCAAGCTTATCAAGCGCGCCTCATCGATCTAGTCATCGAATTAGAAAAGGAAAGTGTAGAAAAGGTTACACCGACAATGGTCGAAATAGAAGAACGTATTCAAGAGATGTATGACCAATTGGAGCAAGAGGCATTAGCAAAAAATTATGTTATTAGTAAAATGCCGAATTATGAAAAAGCGGTAACTTCTTTTGATTCAGCGTTTGAGGAAACGAAGGAAGAAGTAGAAACATTAAAACAAGCGTACTATTTTGAAGATGATGATTTGGAAAATTATCGTAATTTAGAAAAGAAAACCGAGCAGTTGAAAGAGAAATTATCGACATTCCAAAAACAACTGGAAGAAAATAGTGCAGCACATTCGAATGTACGCACAGAGTTAGAGAATGCGTTTGAGCAACTAACACAAATGGAAGAAGACCACGAAACATTTAAATCATATATTCAAACATTGCGTAAAGATGAAATGGAAGCGAAAGAGAAATTACAAGAAATGACGGACGCCATTTTTAAAACAAATCGTACATTAAAGGCGAGTAATTTACCTGGCATTCCAACATATATTTGGAACTTATTAGAAGAAGCAACACATAAAAACGATCGAGTGCTCGCAGCATTAGAAAACGAACCATTAGATATGATTGAAGTGAAAAATGTATTAAATGAAGCGGGAGATGCGGTTGAAAATGTTGTTGAACATACGAATGTTATGTTAGACCAAGCTGATTTAACGGAAAAGGTTATTCAATATGCCAACCGGTACCGCAGTAAATCAGTTAATTTAGCCGATGTGTTGGAAGAGGCCGAAAGCTTATTCCATCATGCAAAATATGAAGAAGCATTAGAGGTTGCAGCGAAAGGAATTGAAGCTGTAGAACCTGGTGCATTAAAGAAAATAGAAAAAATTCAAGAACAAACAGTATGACAAATAGAGGTTTGGACAACGTAAATGATGAATGGTAGATGAACGTTTCACATCATTCTTAGGGCGTTGGCCTAACCTCGTTTTATTGCTTTTAACAATGGATTAAATATAGGAAGTGTTGAAATGATTTATTTAGATAATAGTGCAACAACAAAACCAGATGCCACTGTTTTACAAAGTTTTATGCAAGTGAATGAGAAATATTATGGAAATCCATCGTCCATTCATAAAATGGGTGGAGAAGTAGAAAAATTACAAACGAAAGCACGTGAACAAGCAGCACAATTGCTCGGTGTAAATCCTTCAGAAATTATTTTCACTTCAGGTGGTACAGAGGGAAATAATATGGCGATTAAAGGAATCGCTTTACAACATCAACAACGTGGGAAACATATTATTACTTCTAGTATAGAACATCCTGCAGTATATGATACGTGCCTTTCATTGGAAAAATTAGGTTTCACTGTGACAGTTTTACCTGTAAATGAACATGGAATCGTTGATGTGAAAGCATTAAAAGCTGCGATTACAGAGGAAACGATTTTAGTATCCATCATGCATGTAAACAATGAAATTGGGGCAATTCAACCGATGGAAGAAATTGGCGAAATAGTACGTGCCCATAAAAAAATATTTTTTCACGTCGATGCAGTGCAAGCGTTAGGGAAGATACCTGTTCATATAAAACGTGCAAATGTAGATTTGTGTACCTTTTCTGGACATAAAATAAATGGCTTAAAAGGAACTGGTTTATTATACGTACGAGACGGTGTCACGCTGTTTCCATTGTTTCATGGTGGTGGACAAGAACATGGACTTCGTTCGGGAACAGAAAATGTGGCAGGCAATGTCGCTTTCGTTCGAGCATTACGTCTTATTTTAGAATGTGAGGCAAAAAAGAGTGAACATTTACATTCTATTCAAAAACAATTATTAGAAGGTTTAGCTGAAATGGCACATATATATGTCAATTCAACAGCGGAAGGTGCACCACATATCGTTCATTTTTCGGTGCCGGGTATTAAACCAGAAGTATTGATCCATGCATTATATGAAGAAGGGATTATTTTATCGACAAAATCAGCATGTTCATCGAAGCAAGAAGATAAAAGTCGTGTCTTAGAAGCATGTGGAAAGAGCGAAGAGATTGCAACTTCAGGCATTCGTCTAAGTACAAGTTATCATACGACAGAAGCGGAAGTGACACAGTTTTTAACTGTATTACATTCGACAGTTACACAATTAAAAGGGATATTGGGGTAGATAATAATGGAATATGATCACATTTTAATCCGTTACGGTGAATTAGCATTAAAAGGTAAAAATATTAAGCAATTTATCGTCCGTTTGCAACAAAATATTCGAGAAGCTTTATATGAATACGAACAAGTAAAAGTAAAACGTTCATTAGGGCGTTTATTTGTAGAACTTCATGGAGCAGATCCGACGCCGATTATGGAAAGATTACAAAAAGTGTTTGGGATTTATAGTTTAAGTTTAGCGATTAAAGTAAATAATGAAGAAGAGGCAATTAAAGAAGCGGCATTACATGCATTATTAAGTAGCAAAAATGCAAAAACGTTTAAAGTTGCTGTTCGACGTGCGAATAAAAATTTCCCGATTCGTTCACAAGAGATGAATCAAATTTTAGGGGGACATTTATTACGTCATAGTGAAGGGTATACGGTAAATGTACATGAACCAGATGTTGAAGTACGTGTTGAAATTCGCGAAAAAGCAACATACATTACTTCTACAGTTGTAAAAGGTGCTGGTGGATTACCAGTTGGTTCAAGTGGTAAATCGTTATTACTTTTATCAGGTGGGATCGATTCACCTGTTGCAGGATATTTAATGATGAAACGTGGCCTTGAAATCGAAGCGGTTCATTTTCATTCTCCACCATTTACAAGTGAACGTGCGAAACAAAAAGTGTTAGATTTGGCAAAAATTTTAACCGAATATGGTGGTTCGATTAAAGTGCATTTAGTTCCATTTACGGAATTACAACAAGAAATTTTTAAACAGATACCAGAGCGCTACGGTATGACGGTGATGCGTCGTATTATGCTCCAAATTAGTGAAAAAATTTGTCAAAACAATCATATTTTAGCGGTAACAACTGGTGAAAGTTTAGGACAAGTGGCAAGTCAAACGTTGGCTAGTATGAATACCATTAATGAAGTGACGAATATTCCTGTATTACGCCCGCTCGTGGCGATGGATAAAGAAGAAATCATCACATATTCACGAAAAATTGGTACGTACGATTTATCCATTTTACCATATGAAGATTGTTGTACGATATTTGTACCGAAAGCACCAAGTACGAATCCAAAGCGTGAAAAAGTGTTGCAATTAGAAGAGGGAGCAGACTTCACATCATTTATTGATAAGGCAATGGCTGGAATCGAAGTTGTAACCGTTGATGCGAAGGCGATTGAAGAGGATGATTTTTCGGATTTATTATAATTAGTGACATTTGGATGAATTTCCAATAATTGAAATGTATCAATACCTCCGTTGGTGAGCAACATAAACATAACCAAGGAGGTGAAGGACATGCCAAGCAGAAACAATTCGAATCAGTTAGTCGTGCCAGGAGCACAACAAGCGATTGACCAAATGAAAACTGAGATTGCGCAGGAATTTGGTGTTCAACTTGGTCCAGATACGACATCAAGAGCTAACGGGTCTGTAGGTGGTGAAATCACTAAACGTCTCGTTCATATGGCGCAACAACAATTAGGTGGAAATCAATCATAACTAAATAAAAAAACGAAGAGGCTAAGATGAAAGGGTAACTTTTATCTTAGTCTCTTTCTAATTTTAAATGACTTTTTAAAAAATCTCTTTATGAAGCATAACAACCATAATGCTAAATTTATTTTCACGTATTCAACTATAAAATGCATCATTCTGTCATTATACAGATCTATTCCAAAATCGTTGCATAGCAATTGCTTCGACAAAAGCCTGTGCAAAATCCTCTTCATCCGAAGCAATAATAACACCAGATGCATTGGCTGGTACATCAAGAAACTTTTCGGCACTAGTTGCGATACCAATTGGTTTGTATTGCTTATACATCGCAGTAAAATATGCGTTCATTTCTCGTGAGACAATCGGTGTCAGTTTTTCGCCACCGATAATGTATAACGCATCATATAGGACGGGATATGTTGACTGGAAAAGTTTATTCGTAACAATTTCCACATTGTCTGTACCTTGCACTGTTCCAAGAGAATTTCCGATAAAATCAACGAACACACCATGTTTTTCTAATACTTGAATTGTCTTTGCGACTTCTTTTCCTGAAAAGCCTTCTGCTGCTAAAACAGCAACCCGTTGTGTATTCGGTAGATAGGTAGTATTTGCCAAACTTAATACTGGAGAACTTTCAGAGACATTTACTTGTTGATTCGTAGACTTTTGTACGCCGATGTGTGCCGCGATAATTGCCGACATCTCCTCATCGACATGGGCAAACATATCGACGACATTTTGCCGGACTTCTTTACTTTTTACATATCCTAAATGAAAAATAAATGTATCAATAATATTGCTTTTTTCTATTGGTGACATACTATTCCAAAAGAGACGTGCTTGCGAATAAAAATCATTAAATAAATCACTCGGTATTTCACGTGTAACTTCACCCATCACTTCTTCAGGATACGTACCATATCCACCTTCTTCTACAGGTGTCTCCAGTGGCGTATTGTCTGCTAACATATTTTCTTTATAGTTCACTGAATCGGCATCAATACGATATCTAGAATAACTATCTCTTTGATTGTAATGGACATCATTGATTGGCCGGTTAATTGGAATATCATTTATATTCCCTGTTCCTAAACGATGATAATCGGTATCCCGATAAGCAAATGTCCTACCTTGTAAGACAGGATCATTCGTGACATCAATTCCTGGGATAAGGGTGCCGGGATCAAAGGAAACTTGTTCTTCTTCGGCAAAATGGTTATCGACGAGCCTGTTTAGCGTCATTTTTCCAATAATTTCAACAGGAATAATCTCCTCTGGCCAAAATTTCGTATCATCTAATATGTCAAAGTCATAATTGAATTGATCTTCCTCTTCAATTAATTGAATGCCTAACTCATACTGAGGATAAGCACCACGTTCGATTGCCTCATGTAGATCACGACGATGATAATCGGGATCGACACCACCAATAATATTTGCCTCATCTAATAAAAGGGAATGCACTCCTAATAATGGCTTCCAAACGAAGCGGACGAACGTAGAAGCACCACTACTATTAATAAAACGAAATGTATTAATCGGCCAACCTTCCATCATGCGCCAACTTCTAGGACGACCACGATCTGACATTAACCACATAACAAAATGAGCGATTTCTTCATTATTACTTATATAATCCCAGGCATTATCATGAGCAACGGTTGCTTGTGGGACATCTGTTTGTGGATTCGGTTTTACGGCATGCACAAAATCAGCGAATTTCATTGCATCTAAAATCGAAAATACGGCAAAAGATAAAGCTAACATGTCATAATTTCCTTCTTCGGTATAAAATTTCGTCGCAAAACCACGAATATCAATAGCCGTATCTTTGGATCCTTTACTTCCGATAAAATTAGAAAAACGGACAAATACAGGTGTTTTTCTCCCTGCTTCTTGTAAAAAATGTGCTGTCGTTAAGTTGGACAATGAGCGATAACATTCAAATTCACCATAAACACCATCTCCACGTGCGTGAACTACCTTTTCCGGAATCCTTTCCCTATTAAAATGTGACTGTTTTCGATAAAAATGTAAATCTTGTAATAAAGTTGGCCCACGCCTTCCTGCACGTAAGGACCAACGATTATTTGATATGTTTGTTCCAGTATCACTCGTTAATTTTTTCTCATCACCTGTATTATGATGAGTAAACTTTTCCATTTGCTCATTTTTTCGGTTGTTTTTCTCTTTCAACATCCATTCTCCTTTCACATTCATCACTCTATTTGTATGATAAGAACATAAATAGGTGAATGTAGGAGAAAAGATTTCCCTTTTTTAAAATAAAATAGTGGACAATCTAGCGTTCGTTATTCATAATGAATATATACATAAAATGAAAGGGTGTATTAAATTGACAACAATTACGTTTAAAGATAATCCTGTCACACTATTAGGGACAGAGGTAATCGTAGGCAATGACGCACCGAATTTCACTGTCCTAAATAATGCTTTAGAGGAAAAAACATTAGACGATTACAGTGGAAAAGTAAAAATAATTAGTGTAGTTCCTTCATTAGATACCGGTGTATGTCAATTACAGACGAAACGTTTTAATGAAGAAGCAGACAAATTAGATGATGTACAAGTGTTAACAATTAGTATGGATTTACCGTTTGCACAAGCACGTTGGTGTGGTGCGGAAGGAATTGAAAATATAGATGTGCTTTCCGATCATCGTGAAGCTAGTTTCGGGAAAAAGTATGGTGTACTTATAAAAGAATTAAGACTTTTAGCAAGGGCAGTATTCGTCGTAGATGCAAATGATCAAGTCGTTTATGTCGAATATGTACCTGAAGTTACAGATCATCCGAATTATGATGCGGCATTAGAAGCAGCGAGAAACGCTTAAATTTAAAAATGATCATGAGAATAGCGAGCAATATGTAAAAGGGAATCAAAAATTATTAGTACATTCTCTTTTGCATATATTTGCTCGTTTTTAATTGTGTGAAATACGCGGGAAAACACGAAAATAATACACGTGACACAAGAAAATAGGCAACTCATACAAATTGTCAGATTTCGATTACTTTTTAGCTAATATTTGTTAAAATATAAAGTAATTTAGATGTGTTATATAAAAGATGAGTGTCGCCTAATTTGCGGGAGGCAGTAAGATGGAAGAAAAAGACGTTGTACAATTATTTAATATTATTGACAAAACAACATCTGTTATACAACAAGAGGAGAGTGAAACATATTTAGATAGTTTAACGCGTAGTCTTGAGGCAATGTTTTTTGAAATAACGGATGAACCGTTGGGGGATAAAGGACAACAAATCGTCGACACGTCGTTAACCGATATAAATGTGGAACAATTGGACAAAACAACGATTAGAAAAGCAGTTCAGTTAGCTATTTTAAAGGGAATGAAAGAGGCAACACAACCTCAACATTTAATGACACCTGAGACAATTGCTATGTTTATCGGCTATTTAGCTGAAAAATTAACGAAGGATATGAAAGACGTACGTCTATTTGATCCTGTTAGTGGCACGGCGAATTTATTGCTTATCGTTTTAGAGCAATTAAAAAATAATACGAAAGCATATGGAAATGAAATTGATCCAACATTATTAAAGTTGGCTTTATTACATGCGAATTTACAGCAAAAAGAGGTTGAGTTTTTCCACCAAGATAGTATGCGTCCATTTTTATTAGATCCAGTTGATCTTGTTGTAGCTGATTTACCTGTTGGATATTATCCAGACGACATTCGTGCAAATGATTTTGAGTTGAAAGCTGATGAAGGACATAGTTATGCACACCATTTAATTATGGAGCAGAGCTTTATGTATACAAAAGAGGGAGGTTATTTAATTTTCATTATTCCGGAATCACTGTTTCAAAGTGAGCAAGCAGACAAGTTGCATGCGTTTATGAAAAAGCATGCACATATTATTGGACTGTTACAATTGTCTGATACGTTATTTAAAGGGAAAGAACAGAAAAAGAGTATTTTTATTTTACAGAAAAAAGGTCCGGAAACGAAAGAGGTTAAACAACCATTATTAGCGATGTTACCGTCATTCCAAGATGGACCGAAGATGGAAAATATGCTTGTGCAAATAAACAACTGGTTTGAAGAGAATATGTAGTGTCTTGCCAAAGAAATTATCGTTCATGTAGGTATAATTATGAGGAGGAATCTTATTATGGGGAAAGTGTTAGCGATTAATGCAGGAAGCTCATCTTTGAAATTCCAATTATTTGAAATGCCAGAGGAAACGGTTTTAGCGAAAGGGTTAATGGAACGTATTGGTTTTGATGGTTCAGAATTCACTTTAGAATATAACGAAACAGAAGAAGTATTCAAACAAGATATGCATGACCATGGGGAAGCGGTGGAGTTATTATTAAAAGAATTATTAGCCTCTCGTGTCATTGAATCATTAGATGAAATTATTGCTGTTGGCCATCGTGTCGTACACGGTGGGGAACATTTCAGTAAATCAGTAAAAATAACAGATGAAGTTATTGACATTATTGAAGGAGTATCAGAGTTAGCGCCGTTACATAATCCGCCTAACTTGACTGGTATTCGCGCTTTTTCGGAAGCGCTACCAAATGTACCAATGGTGGCAGTTTTTGACACTGCATTCCACCAAACGATGCCAGAGAAATCTTATATTTATAGCTTGCCGTATGAGTATTATGAAAAATATGGTATCCGTAAATATGGCTTCCACGGTACATCCCATAAATATGTTGCTGAAAAAGCGGCAGAGCTTATTGGACGCCCATTGGAAGATTTACGTTTAATTACTTGTCATTTAGGTAATGGGGCTAGTATTACAGCGGTAGAAAAAGGTAAATCCATTGATACATCCATGGGATTCACTCCTTTGGCAGGGGTAACGATGGGAACGAGGTCTGGAGATATCGACCCAGCCATTATTCCGTATATTAAAGAAAAAACAGGCATGGACGCTTCAGAGGTTGTAAACGTTTTAAATAAGAAAAGTGGGCTATTAGCATTGTCCGGTATCTCTAATGATTTACGTGATATTGAAGCGGCAGCAGAAAGAGGAGATGAGCGTGCAACTTTAGCTTTAGAAATTTTTGCGGCGCGTATTCACCAATATATTGGTTCATATGCTGCACGCATGTCCGGAGTGGATGCTATTATATTTACAGCTGGTGTGGGAGAGAACAGTGAGATCGTTCGTGAAAAAATCTTAACTGGTTTAGAGTTCATGGGTGTGTATTGGGATCCTAAATTAAATGCTGGTTGCCGTAAGCAAGCTGAATTAAGTTATTCACACTCACCTGTTAAAGTATTTATTATACCTACAGATGAAGAAGTAATGATTGCAAGAGATACGTATGAATTTTCAGGAATTGCAGTAAATTAATTATTTGAAAATGATGCGTTAGTATTGGTTGACACAAATTATTGCTTTGATTTATAGGATGTAAATGCATCAAACGATGCGGAGTCGTTTAAGAGATGTGTATATTTTAAATAATAGTTGTAAATACATTAAAACCTTGGTTGGCATCATGCTAGTCAAGGTTTTCTTTTTTGTGGACATTTATTATTTAACAGTAGTTTCTACACATTTTATCCATTAACATAAACATGCTTTTCATTCCATGTAAAATGGATTCATTCATGTTAGAAATCTTTTACACTATTTCAATGTATATGGTAAAATATACTCACGTATATAGTAGTTGTAATTACCTAAAATCATTGGAGGAGAGAAATGTGAAACGTATTTTTAATGGGAAAGAGGTTTTAATGGACGATAATCCTATTGCGAGTTGGTTATTTTCCAATAGTGCATCTGCACCGATTTGGCTTATTTTCCGAATTTATTTAGGAGTGACTTGGCTAAGAGCCGGTATAAGTAAAGTAACGAATGAGATGTGGGTTGGTGCGGAATCGGGTACCGCATTAACGGGTTTTATTAGTGCTACATTAGAAAAAGCGTCAATAGACGAAGTGCCAAGTTGGTATGCACTATTTTCGGAAAAAGTGGTGTTGCCGAACGCTACCTTTTTCTCATTTATAGTTGCTTGGGGAGAAGTGTTCGTTGGTGTTGGTTTAATCATTGGGATGTTAACTGGGATTGCGGCGTTTTTTGGTGCATTTATGAATATTTCATTTTTATTAGCCGGAGCCGTTAGTATCAATCCATTTATGTTTATCGTCTCTATTTTACTCATTTTAGGATGGAAAGTTGCAGGTCATTATGGAGTGGATCAATATTTACTTCCAAAATTAGGGACGCCGTGGGCCCTTATTAATCCGAGCAATGATGACGGAAGGCTTGACTCTTTAAAATATTTTCATTATGTTGATTAAAGAGGAGCGTGATCATCATGCATGAAGTAGAAGAAAAATCTGTTCGCTGTTTTGTGGCGACAATTAGTGATACTAGAACGGTAGAAACGGATAAAAGTGGGAAATTAATTCGTCAATATTTAGAAGACAATCATCACGTTTGTGTCGACCATCAAATTATTAAAGATGAAGAGACATTAATTAAGGAAGCAATTGAAACACAGTTAAAAAATAACACAATTGATGCCATTTTATTAACTGGTGGAACTGGTATTAGCAAACGTGATGTGACAATTGAAGTCGTACAATCTATCATTGAAAAAGAAATTCAAGGTTTCGGTGAAATTTTTAGAATGATTAGTTATTTAGAAGATATTGGCGCTAGGGCGATTATGTCACGAGCAATTGCGGGAACTGTAGGGGAGAAAGTTATTTTTGCCATGCCTGGTTCATCAGGTGCAGTAAAATTGGCGATGGAAAAAATTATTTTACAAGAACTTTCTCATATTGTACATGAATTACATAAATAAGGAAGAGGCAGAAACGATGTATACATCATCTCTGCCTCTTTTTTTCATTTTCATTTAGCGGACAATTAATACGTCACATTTAGAGTATCTTGCTACTGCTTCTGATACACTTCCGATTAGGAATCTTTCTACTGCGTTTAATCCTGTCGCACCAACGACGATTAAATCAGCTTCGTTTTCAACTGCAATCTCTTTAGAAATTGCGACTTTAGGTGAACCGTATTTGATGACTAAGTCTACATCTTCTAATCCTGCGTCTTTAGCGTTTTGTACATATTCATTTAATAAGTCTTCTGCATATTTTTGAGCACGCTCAGATAATGAACGATCATATGCTTCAGCTGTTGCGAATGTACGTGAATCAACGACATGTGCTAATACTAAAGTTGCACCGTTTTCTTTTGCTACGTCTACTGCTTTGTTAAATGCTTTTTCAGATGCTTTTGAACCGTCTACTGCGATAATGATTTTTTTGTACTTCTCTGCCATTTCAAATTCCTCCCTAAATAGTCAATTCCTATCTAAGTCCTATTATAACATGAAATAATGATAAAATGGAAAAGGTTTACATGAATATTATGTGAAATTTGAAAAAATAGATGAAGAAAAAAGAATAAACAAAATATAATGAAAAAATAATGCATTTTTGCATAATATTTGTTAAAATTAATATTGTTTCATCTTTAAAAATTAAAAAGAGGTGCAGAATTGTGAGAATTGGAATACCTACTGAAATATTAAACAATGAAAATCGTGTAGCATTAGCGCCAAGTGGAGTGTTAACATTAACGAATGCAGGACATGAAGTCTTTGTACAAGCTGGTGCAGGAGAAGGATCTAGTTTTACAGATGAGGCTTATAAAGAAGCGGGAGCGACAATCGTAGCAACAGCGAAAGAAGCTTGGGCACATGAATTAATTTTAAAAGTAAAAGAACCATTAGAGGAAGAGTATGCTTATTTAAAAGAAGATCAAATTATTTTTACATATTTACATTTAGCATCTCAACCAGCATTGACGAAACAATTAGTAGAGAAAAATGTGACAGGTATTGCATATGAAACAGTACAATTACCAAACCGTTCTCTACCACTTTTAACACCAATGAGTGAAGTGGCAGGATATATGGCGACACAAATTGGTGCGCAATATTTAGAGAAAACAAAAGGCGGTAAAGGTGTTTTATTAGCTGGTATTTCTGGTGTAAAACGTGGAAAAGTAACGATCATCGGTGGAGGGGTCGTTGGAACGAATGCAGCAAAATTAGCAGTAGGTTTAGGTGCAACTGTGACAATTTTTGATTTAAACCCTGCAAGATTGAAAGAATTGAATGATTATTTCGGAAATTCAGTGAATGTCCTTATGTCAAACCCAATGGAAATTGCTGAGGCGATTCGTGAGTCTGATTTAGCAATCGGTTCCGTGTTAATTCCAGGTGCAAAAGCGCCAGTACTTGTAACAGAAGAGATGGTACAATCTATGGGAGAAGGATCTGTAATTGTAGATGTTGCCATTGACCAAGGTGGAAATTTTGCGACGAGTGAACGTACTACGACACATGATGAACCGATTTTTGTAAAGCATGGCGTGCTTCATTATGCTGTGCCAAATATGCCGGGAGCAGTTCCACAAACAGCAACAATCGGTTTAACAAATGCAACTGTTCCATATATTTTACAGATTGCAAACAAAGGGTATAAAAAAGCAGCGTTAGAAAATGAAGCTTTATTAAAAGGAATAAATACAGTTCAAGGAAAAGTGACAAATGAAGGAGTAGCATCAGCATTAAACTACGACTTTGTTGATCCTAAATCATTACTCGTTTAATGAAACTTGAAAGTCCATAGTTTACTTGTTATTAAGTTATATTTTTGAGAATAATCGCAATTATTAATGAATGTTTATGTTGCTTCATTAGTAATTGCTTTTTTATGCATTTGAAAAAACTTTCTGGGCTTTCCGGGGGTTCTAAGTAGCTTTTAGCGTGGGATTAAAAATACTTCCTATCTCGATAAAATCCGACTACCATATCTTATAACAGAAGAGTGAAATTCTAATGTAGGATAAGAATAGATATAGTGAGTCGAAGTTGCAAGAATGGATGTCAAAGTTGCAAGAATACGACTCAAAGTTACAAGAATCTGACCCAAAGTTGCAAGAATACGATCCGAAGTTGCAAGAATCCGACTCAAAGTTGCAAGAATGCGACCCAAAGTTGCAAGAATGCAACCCGAAGTTGCAAGAATGTGACCCGAAGTTGCAAGAATGTGACCCGAAGTTGCAAGAATGCGCCACGAAGTTGCAAGAATGCGACCCAAAGTTGCAAGAATGCGACCCAAAGTTGCAAGAATGCGACCCGAAGTTGCAAGAATGCA
>DXHX01000026.1 GCA_019113205.1 Candidatus Pseudogracilibacillus intestinigallinarum
TACAGATCGTGTAGCAAAATACAATCAATTATTACGTATTGAAGATGAACTATCAGGTATTGGTGAGTATGCAGGATGGGATGCATTTTATAATGTGAAGTAAAATAACGGGAAAAGACATGGTCTAAATGGCCATGTCTTTTTTACTGTATACGATCGTTTGAAATACAATTGTAATATAGTGACAATCTTTCTGTTATCTCTCTATGTTATAATCGGTTAAGTAAATCAAGAAGAAAGCGATAATATTTAAGCATAACAAAGGAGCGGAATTTCTTGAAGAAACTAACTATTTACTTGCTCGCAGTAGTATTACTAGTGAGTGGACTGTTCACGATACCTTTAGAGGCGAATGCAAGTAAAAAAGAATTAAATGACGTTCAAGATGAGCGTAAAGAGGTAAAAGAAGAATTATCTAAAAAAGAATCTGAGCTTGTAGAAGTGCTAGATGACATAGCAGCATTACATAAAGAAGTAGCAGGTATTGAACAAAAAATAGCTGCAAGTGAAGCAGAAATAGCTGAGAAAAACGATAAAATTATCGAGTATGAAGCGGAATTTGTTCAACTAGCTGAAAAAGTTGAAAAAATTAATAAACGAATCGATAAACGCCAAGAAATTTTAAAAGATCGTATCATTGCTTACCAAGAAAACGGTGGCGACATTAGCTATTTAGAAGTTTTATTTAATGCTAAAGACTTCAATGAATTCATTAGTCGTGTCAATTCTGTATCAACGATTACAAACGCAGATAAGCAACTAATAGAAGAACATGAAGCAGATCGTCAAGAAGTGGAAGACATTCAAGAGGAAATTACAGACAAAATAGATAAGCAAGAAGCTTTAGTTGATGAATTAGAAGAGCAAAAAGCAGAAGTCGTTGCACAGAAGGACGAATTAAAAAGCTCTGAAAAATCGTTAAAAGATAAAGAAACTACATTAGAGAAAGAGAAACAAAAATTAGGTAGTGAAGATAGTAAATTAGCAAGCATTGAACAACAATATCGTGATGAAATTGAAGCGGAAAAAGCGAAAGCGGCTAAAGAGCAAAAAGCAGAAGAAACAAAAGTTGCGACAGCTGCTAAAAAAGAGAAGGCACCAGCTTCATCAGATACACCGAAGCAAGCTGCTACAAGTGAAACACCGAAAAAACCATCTAGTAATCAAGGTAAGAAAGAGCCAGAACCGTCTACTGGAAAGTCATTTACAGTAGAGGCGACTGCATATGGCCCTGACTGTTCAGGATGTTCTGGTGTTTCAGCTACTGGAATGGATTTAAAACAAAAACCTACACCAAAAGTAATTGCGGTTGATCCAAGTGTTATTCCACTAGGATCAAAAGTTTGGGTAGAAGGTTATGGAACTGCGATTGCTGCTGATACAGGTGGCGCAATCAAAGGGAAGAAAATCGATGTTCTCTACCCGTCGGAGAAGTCTGCATATAGTTGGGGAAGAAGAACGGTTCGTGTGAAAATTTTAAATTAATTAAGTAAAGAACTTGAGACGTACTTTTATTAAGTCTCAAGTTCTTTTTTTGTACATTTATCTCATATTTAAAACAGATGACGATAAGAGAAACGAATATCAGGCAATTATGATATACTATAGATGTAATTAAATATTGGAGCTTTAGGTGCAATATTGGAAAGTATATTATCCTTTATTGCTTAAAAGGGAAGATCGGTGTAATTCCGACGCTGTCCCGCAACTGTGATACGGAGCAACTCACGAATACCACTGCTTTTTATAAAAATAAAAAGTGGGAAGGTGTGAGAAGCGATGAAGTGAAGCCAGGAGACCTGCCTAATAGTGCTCAACAAATTTCCTACGGAGGATAGGAGGTGTGTGGAACGGTTCAAACATAGGGAAATTCCTATGCTTCTTTTGGATTGCTTTTTACAACAACCTGCATCTTCGCAAGGTTGTTTTTTTACGTGAAGGAGGGAAAGGGAATGAAAGGAACTGTCAGCTATTATGTAGAAGCATTACAAACAAATGTGATGAATCGTTTAGTTGAAAATGAAACAACATCTTTACAAGCTACGTATGAACAATTATGGAATGAAGTTGAATTAGCTGAGGAAAATTTACAAGCTACGTATAAAGAAAATTTAACGAAAGCATATACAATTGTTCGAAATGCGATGACATTTGTCGAACGCGATGAAGTAATTGTATAATATGAACAGAAATTAAGGAGGTGGTGGGCTTCACCACCTTTTTTTATGCATTTGAATACCCCTGTCTCTGCTGGGGGTTCTAAGTAGCCTGATGATTTTGATCGCCTTGTAAATTTATAGTACAAATAATATGGAAAGTAGGTAGTTGCAAGAATGTGAGTTGAAGTTGCAAGAATACGGGTCGGAGTTGCAAGAATGCAGGTCGGAGTTGCAAGAATATGAGTTGAAGTTGCAAGAATACGGGTAGAAGTTGCAAGAATATGGGTAGAAGTTGCAAGAATATGGGTAGAAGTTGCAAGAATATGGGTAGAAGTTGCAAAAATACGGGTAGAAGTTGCAAGAATACGGGTAGAAGTTGCAAGAATGTGAGTTGAAGTTGCAAGAATACGGGTCGAAGTTGCAAGAAAGCAGGTCGAAGTTGCAAGAAAGCAGGTCGAAGTTGCAAGAATACGGGTCGAAGTTGCAAGAAAGCAGGACGAAGTTGCAAGAATACGGGTCGAAGTTGCAAGAATATGGGTCGGAGTTGCAAGAAAGCAGGCCGAAGTTGCAAGAATACGGGTCGAAGTTGCAAGAATCTAACCCGAAGCTACAAGAACCCAACCCCAAACCGTAAGGACCCAACCATAAAGCTCAATCCTCTCCCCAACAAAATGGAAAAAGGAAGTTTTCGCGTAGAAAATATTTTTGGACAAAGTAGGAAAAACAAACATCAAATCCAAGAATATATAGGAATTCAGTTAAAAGATAATGATATAAGCGATCAACTACATTTACGGGATAATGAAATAAAAGAGCAATAAGCGAATCTTAAAGAATCTGTTCGTGGATATGTGGTGCAGAAGGGAGAACGTTCAATGAGACTTTTAGGCTGAGGCCTGTCATAAAGGCTTTCGGTCTCAGGGCAAACCACCATTTCACACTATTAGCTTCGGTAATATATGTCCATCCTAGTCTGTTAGCGAAAAAGGACTTAGACGTATTCCTTAGAAGAAAGTATTCTACAACAAACTATCAGATCATTTTTTAACTAGTACTTTAAAATAATCGCCCTTTTCTGACAATTCACATTTCATGTACGGTATAATGAAGAAAAGGAGGCGGAGATGATGCAATATGATGTCATTGTTATTGGTGCAGGACTAGCAGGACTCGTTACAACGACAGAACTTGCAGCAAAAGGAAAGAAAGTATTACTACTAGATCAAGAAGGCCCCCAATCATTAGGAGGTCAAGCTTGGTGGTCTTTCGGTGGACTTTTTTTAGTCGATTCTCCTGAACAACGTCGTATGGGGATAAAAGATTCACATGAACTAGCGTGGCAAGATTGGCTCGGCACGGCGGGTTATGATCGCTTAGAAACAGAGGACAAATATGGATTTAAATGGGCGAAACGCTATGTGCATTTTGCAAAAGAGGAAAAACGATCATGGCTTCATGAAAAAGGAGTTCGCTTTTTTCCTGTCGTTGGGTGGGCTGAGCGAGGTGGCTATTTAGCTGAAGGACACGGAAACTCTGTACCAAGATTTCATATTACTTGGGGAACAGGCCCAGGACTTGTCCAACCTTTCGTATCTCTTTTACATAAACAGATGGATGAAAATCTCGTTACATATAAACCAAGGCACCAAGTTGATCAGCTCATTGAAAGGGAACATAAAATTACAACAGTACAAGGGTCCGTTTTAGAAAACGATCATGCTGAAAGAGGGAGGGAAACGACACGTAAAACGATTGGTGAATTTTCATATGAAGCAGCAGCTATTGTAATTGCTAGTGGTGGAATTGGAGCGAATTTCGAAGCGATTCGAAAAAATTGGCCGCAATCATTAGGTAATGCCCCTAAAAATATGATATCAGGAGTACCAAAGCATGTCGATGGTCGAATGCTTTCTATCACGGAGCAAGTTGGTGGGGAAATTGTAAACCGAGATCGTATGTGGCATTATACGGAAGGGATTAGAAACTGGGCACCAATCTGGGAAAATCATGGCATCCGAATCCTTCCAGGACCATCTTCTTTATGGTTGGATGCAGAAGGGAATCGTTTTAAAGCGCCAAATTTTCCGGGATTTGACACACTTGGAACATTAAAAGCTATTATGGATACAGGGTATGATTATTCATGGTTTATTTTAACGAAAGATATTATTGAAAAGGAATTTGCTTTATCTGGTAGTGAACAAAATCCTGATTTAACTGGAAAGAGCATTGCGAAAGTGTTGCAACGAATATTGCCAGGCCCACCAACACCGGTTCAAAATTTTATTGATTATGGGGAAGACTTCATTGTTGCAGATTCTATAGAAAACTTAGTTATTAGCATGAATAAACTAATTGGACATAAAAAACTATCCATACAAAAGGTGCGCGCACAAGTAGAAGCAAGAGACCGAGCATTAATGAACAATTTTACGAAAGACTTACAAATTGTTGCAATGCACGGTGCACGTCATTATATTGGGGATAAGTTAATCCGAACGGCAAAACCACACCGCTTACTTGACCAAAAACATGGTCCTCTTATAGCGGTAAAGCTAAATATTTTAAGTCGGAAAACATTAGGTGGATTGCAAACAGATATAGAAGGAAAAGTGCTCCAAAAAAATGGAGTTCCTTTTGATAACGTCTATGCGGCGGGAGAAGTAGCAGGTTTTGGTGGTGGTGGATTACATGGATATCGCTCTTTAGAGGGGACATTTTTAGGGGGATGTTTATTTACAGGAAAAACAGTCGCGGAATCGATTGCAAAAAATGATCACTAAACGGATGGAGATGAAATAAAACTTGCTAAACAGTCTGACTCTATGCTAAAGTTAACTTAGATATATTTGGACGTAAAAGAGAGGATGTTCAAGTTGGCAACAGTAATCAACATAATTTTACTAATCGATGCAATTATTATGATTGTTTTTATCGTGTTACAATCTGGAACAAGCGCAGGATTATCAGGCGCGATTTCAGGTGGAGCAGAGCAATTATTCGGAAAACAAAAAGCACGTGGAATTGATTTAGTATTACATAGAGGAACAGTCATTACAGCGGTATTGTTTTTCGTTTTAGCATTTATTAGCGCATATGTTATATAAAAAACTCCCTTATTACATCGATGTGATAAGGGTTTTTATCTTTATTGGCAATGTTGAAAGGAGATTTCATTTAACGTGAAAATTAAAGCACCAGCACCATTTACATTCGAAGCAGGAAATAGAGCAGTATTATTATTACACGGATTTACTGGAAATTCAGCCGATGTTCGTATGTTAGGGCGTTATTTACAAAAGCAGGGGTATACATGTCACGCACCAATTTATCGTGGACATGGTGTTGAACCGGAAAATTTATTAGAAGCAACGCCAGCACAATGGTGGGAAGATATTCAAAATGCATATGAACATTTACGAAGTTTAGGGTATGAAGAAATAGCTGTTGCAGGATTATCGATGGGTGGAGTACTTGGGATTAAATTAGCGACAGAGTACAAAGTAACTGGTCTTATTACGATGTGTTCTCCAATGTTTTTTGATAATGAACATCAATTAACAGATGGTTTTCGAATGTTTGCTAAGCAGTATAAACAATTTGAAAAAAAGAACCGTGAAACGATTGCAGCTGAAGTGAAAGATATGATGGACCAGTCAGAACCAATGTTTACACGTATTAAAGATTTTGTAAAAGAAGTACATGGCATCGTCGACTTAATTTATACGCCAACAATGGTCGTCCAAGCGAGAAAAGACGAAATGATTAACCCAAAAAGTGCAAATTATATTTATGATACAGTGGAAACAGATCAAAAACAGATTAAATGGTACGAAGAATCGGGACATGTCATTACGATGGACAAAGAGAAAGAGCAATTACATGAAGATATTTACACGTTTTTAGAGAGCTTAAATTGGGAACAATAGAAGTAGGATTGTTTCCAATTTAAATGAGGTGAAGAAATGGACGGACAACTAAAAGAAGAAATTTTACAATATTTTAAGGAAAGTGGAACAAAACCATTATCAGTCCAAGAATTAGAAGAAATTTTCAGTATGCAAGATGTAGAAGATTTTAAAACATTAGTGAAAACATTAAACGAATTAGAACTAGAAGGTTCGCTTATTCGTACACGAAAAAATCGTTTCGGTTTACCGGCGAAGATGAATTTAATTGCCGGGAAAATTGAAATGAATCGAAAAGGATTCGCTTTTTTAATTCCTGACGATGAAAATGAAAAAGATGTTTATATTCATGCATCTGATTTAAATTCTGCTATGCATCAAGATAAGGTCATTGTACGTATCGAGAAAAAAAGCAATAAAGAATCTCGTGCAGAAGGAGTCGTGATTCGTATATTAGAACGGGCAGCGACGAAGGTTGTCGGGACATTTGAAGACGGTCATTCCTTTGGTTTTGTCATTCCAGATGATACACGAATTTTAAACGATATTTTCATTTCAAAAAATGATACATTAGGTGCAGTGACAGGGCATAAGGTAATTGTTGAAATTACGAAGTATCCTGAAGGAAGAAAAAGTGCGGAGGGGGAAGTTGTAGAAATACTCGGCCATAAAAATGATCCAGGAATTGATATTTTATCGATTATCCATAAACATGGCTTAAAAATTGATTTCCCTGATAAAGTGTTAGACCAAGTTGCCGCAATTCCAGATAAAGTGTTAGAAAGTGATTTAGAAGGACGTCGCGACTTACGACATAAAGAAATTGTGACGATAGATGGAGCAGATGCGAAAGATTTAGACGATGCAATTAGTGTCGAACAGTTAGATAACGGTAATTTTAAACTAGGAGTTTATATTGCTGATGTGTCTTATTATGTAGAAGAATATACTGCACTTGATAAAGAAGCAAGTGAACGAGGAACGAGTGTTTATCTAGTAGACCGAGTGATTCCGATGATTCCACATCGGTTGTCTAATGGAATTTGCTCTTTAAATAGGGGACAAGATCGTCTCGTTTTAGCATGTGAAATGGAAATAGATGGCAAAGGTACAGTCATTACACATGAAATTTTTGAAGCGGTTATTAACACGACAGAACGAATGACGTATGAAAATGTCAATAAAATTTTAGTCGATGAAGATGAAGCAATCATCGAAGAGTTTGCTCCGCTCGTGCCACATTTTGAAACGATGCAAACGTTGGCGGAAATTTTATTTTATAAACGTAAAAAGCGTGGAGCTATCGATTTTGATTTTAAAGAAGCGAAAGTACTCGTTGATGAAGAAGGTACAGCAGTAGATGTCGTTATTCGAGAACGATCAGTTGGGGAACGTTTAATTGAGGAATTTATGTTATGTGCAAACGAAACTGTTGCAGAACATTTCCATTGGTTAGACGTACCATTTATCCATCGAATTCATGAGCAACCAGATGAAGGGAAATTAGAGCATTTCTTCGAGTTTTTAGGTGGTTTAGGTTATGTTGTAAAAGGAACTGCAAATGAAATTCACCCATTAGAATTACAAAAAGTGTTAGATCGCGTGGAAGGTGAGCCGGAAGAACTCGTTATTTCAAAATTAATGTTACGATCGATGAAACAAGCGAAGTATGATCCACATAGTATCGGACACTTTGGTTTATCGACGG
The DNA here is from genome assembly GCA_019113205.1 of Candidatus Pseudogracilibacillus intestinigallinarum. Lineage (GTDB taxonomy): Bacteria > Bacillota > Bacilli > Bacillales > Amphibacillaceae > Pseudogracilibacillus > Pseudogracilibacillus intestinigallinarum. The sequence continues at coordinate 7,776 of DXHX01000026.1, forward strand.
ACTTTTATACACATTTTACATCACCGATTAGACGTTACCCAGATTTAATTGTTCATCGATTAATCCGTGCATATCTTATCCAAGGTAAAATGGACCATGACACAATTAAGAAATGGAAAGAAAGTTTACCAGATATTGCTAAACACACTTCAGCAATGGAACGTGTGGCAGTGGAAACAGAACGCGATGTGGATGATTTAAAGAAGGCGGAATATATGTTAGACAAAATTGGCGAACAATTTACAGGTATTATTAGTTCGGTAACAAGTTTTGGATTATTTGTTGAGTTAGAAAATACTGTAGAAGGACTTGTCCATGTTAGTTATATGACTGATGACTACTATCATTATTCTGATCGACATCATGCACTGATCGGAGAAATGACGAAAAAAGTGTATAAAATCGGTCAAGAAGTAGAAATAAAAGTGTCTGATGTAAATATGGATGAACATGCAGTAGACTTTTTATTAGTGTAAAAGTTGATAGGGGGAAATAAAATGGCAAAACAGCATGATAAACCACTTGCACAAAATAGAAAAGCTGGCCATGATTATTTTATCGAAGAAACATATGAAGCGGGAATTGTTTTACAAGGAACAGAAATTAAATCGATTCGTGCAGGGCGTGTGAGTTTAAATGATGCTCATATTCGTATTATGAATGGGGAAGCATTTATTATTAATATGAATGTGGCAACATATGAGCAAGGAAATCGATTTAACCATGATCCAACAAGATCACGTAAATTACTATTGCATCGTAGTGAAATCGATAAATTATTCGGTCTCGTCCAGCAAAAAGGATATGCAATTGTGCCGTTAAAATTGTATATAAAAAATGGTTTTGCAAAACTATTAATTGGACTTGGGCGTGGTAAGAAACAATATGACAAACGTGAAGATATGAAACAGAAACAGATGAAACGTGATATTGATCGAGCAATAAAAGAACGATACCAGTAATTGGTCGTTTGCAGTTCATTGCAAAATTAATGTATTATGCTATAATAAGGAGTACACAATAAGTGTAGTGAGCTTCAAATTTACCGAAGCGATACCCTTTTATCGGGGGCGTTTTGGATTCGACAGGGGTAGGTTGAGCTTAAGCTGCGCGTCGAGGTTACGACTCGTCAACGTTACAAGCCTTTAACTGGCAAAGAAGAAAATTTCGCTTTAGCTGCTTAATTGCACCTAAAGGACTCTAGACGTTATCTCCCGTGTAACGATCCGGAGTCTCAAATTCAGCGGGATAAACGTTCACCCTCCGTCTGCGGGTAGGGCGTTGAAACCAATCAGACTAGCTGTTAGGACGCCTGTTAGTAGGCATAATAACAAGCGAATCTTAAATATACTAACTACACGTGTAGACGCTTAAGTGTCATTACTTTTGGACGCGAGTTCGACTCTCGCCGCCTCCATACTGTAATAAAATGGAGTTATAGAAGACGCCAAAATCCTTTTATCAGAAGGGTTTTGGCGTTATTTTTTTATTTAAGTTATATATTCGCAAGTTCATGGAAAAAAGTGCTTCCACCTGCGGAATTACTTGATATATTCGCAAGTTCATGGAAAAAGGTGCTTCCACTTGCGGAATTACTTGATATATTCGCAAGTTCATGGAAAAAAGTGCTTCCACCTGCGGAATTACTTGATATATTCGCAAGTTCATGGAAAAAAGTGCTTCCACCTGCGGAATTACT